>JAGDWP010000030.1 GCA_023269855.1 Nitrososphaerales archaeon
TAGTAGATGTGAAGAAGCATTCCTAATAAATACTAAGAACTGTCCAAGATGTGGATCATCTCTAAGAACTAAACCTAGAAGAATTAAGAAGAATATTATAGAACCCTAGTTCCTACACAATAAGTACACCCGTCGTAGACTGTCTGCCGTGTAGACTAGACTCGATGCTTGTGAGCACTAGGTCTTAATGTTTATGTTCTCCTTGTCTGGTTTGTTTTGAGGTAGTGTTGTATGAGGATTTCAGGTAGTTTCATCAAGTTTGTAGGATTGCTTGCAGGATTAATAGTATTCTCAAATCTGTTGGGGCTGAATAATTTACAGATGTTTTCTCTACTTGTTTTAGGTGGAATGATCGGTGCAACGTTGATGTTCTGGAAGTACAGGGTTCTATTTGCATTCATTGCTTTGTCCTTTATGCTTAGTGTTGGGTTAATTGACGTAAAATTGATAAAAGATTTTGCACAGCTTGATACTATTCTTTTCCTTGCATCTATGATGGTTATAGTTGGGTATCTTGAGGAGAAGAGGTTCTTTGAAGTATTGATGGATAGGGTGGTGAATATTATTGGACACAAGCCTGCTCTTGTCATGATCTTCTTCCTCGTTACGTCTGCTCTCTTAGCTGCTCTAGTAGATGAGGTTACATCGATCTTGATAATGATTGCAATTATCTTGGATTATACTTCAAGATACAATATTAATCCTACACCATTCATCATGATGTCCATTTTTGCAACAAATATTGGGAGTTCAGCAACAGTTGTCGGCAATCCAGTAGGGGTAATGATAGCTTTCAATGCGAAATTGAGTTTCCTAGAGTTCTTGAGGTGGGCTACACCGATTGCTATAGCGTCACTTTTCTTAACATTGGTTATTGTTCGGCTAGTCTTCAAGAGAGAGGTAATGGAGTTACAGAAGGCTGTGTCTGATGAGATGGTGAGGATGAGAGAGATGGAGGAAGCGACTAGGGAGAGACCGGATATCCGTATCCCTGCAGTAATATTTCTCCTCACAATTCTCGGCTTGATCTTCCATACACCCTTGGAGGAAATGCTTGGTTTAGAAAAGAATTCTATGCTTCTAGGTATTCCATTTCTCTTCGCTGGGATAGTCTTGTTTCTTGAAAGAGAGCATGCGAGAGAGATCGTGGAGAGACGGATTGATTGGTGGACATTAATATTCTTCTTGATCTTTTTTGCGAGTGTTGGTACAATGAAGCATGTTGGAACAGTTTACATTTTAGCGGAGATGGTTTACAAAGCTTCAGGAGGGGTTCTTGAATACCTAATCTTGATAATAGTTTTCATAGGAGGGATTATGACAGCTTTCATGGATAATGTTTTAGCTGTTGCTACATGGATACCTATCATACAGACGATTGGAGAACTAGGAGTGAATACTTACCCTCTATGGTGGACGCTCTTGTTTACTGGAACCTTCTGGGGGAATCTAACACTTATCGGGAGCACCGCTAACATAGTTGCTATGGGAGCTTTAGAGAGAAGAGTTGGGATACATCTTACTCTGAGATACTGGATACCTTATGGTCTGGTTGTAACGCTTCCAACGAGCGCGCTTGCCATGTTAATGGTTTTGGTACAGCTTCCTGTGATGGTTTCTTAATCTCCTTTAATGCATGCTCTTATTATTGGTCGATCATTTCTTAAGGTTATCCAGATCTCGAAACCATGTTTTATAAGCGTGGTTATGACGTCGCCGTAGGGGAAGCGGGCAGTATCTACTACCTCTATCTCAAACCCACCATACTCTGTATAGACTACACCTGTACCCGAGACCATTAACTCGAGAACTCCTTTAATATCATGAATAGTCTTAAGCTGACCATAACTTAGATTCGAAGATGAACAATAATCTCTATCCTCTGCTCCCAACCCGGTAATTCATTCAACCACCCTCTAATAAATTTTCTCAAACAAAAACATAGAAATAAAGCAAGCATTCTTTACTACTGGTCAAGATTATTTATTGGCGCGGGCCCGGCGGGCTTTGAACCCGCGACCCCCGGGTGTCCTCCAAGGGTTAAAAGCTTCACCAGAAGCATGTTAAGCTTCTTCCGGTGCTCTATCCTGGCTGAGCTACGGGCCCATTCTCGATGCCATAGCTCAGTTCATTATCCTTTTATTTAACCTTCTCTGTGAAGTCGCGAATATGAGTCCTTATAGTTGAGGATATGAATGTGTTAAGCTTATTGTGAGATGGTTGTTAAGTTATTCCATTGAGCCAGGTTTGGTTTCAGTCTTCAGTAGATGTTATTCTCGGTCTAGCTCCAGTCTGTGGTTTTCTTTCGGGAGTGTATTCTTCTCCTCTTACTGCTTCTGGTCTAGCTTCCCTCGTTCTTTGAATACATCTCTCCATCATCATCTTTGCGAGAGTTCTCGCTCCATCAGCTAGTTCTCTTGGGGGACCTAGGATCTCAGCAACCTTATAATCTATTTCAGCTATTACCGTATCCCAAGGCTTCGCAATATTCTCTCTTCCTACTTAATCGAATCTTCTAGTGAAAAAGATACTTTATAATACTTACCTACAGATTAAGACAAGATACTGTAAAAATAGGCGGTGTCCCCCTTTTTCTCTTTATCGGAGTGCTAGGGGTATTGCTTTATCGACTGGGAGTACTGGAGAGATCCTATAGGTTGTAAATATTCCAGGCATCGCATATAGCCAGTAGAGTAGATTCTTGAATACAGCTTCTTCAGTCTCAGCTTCATATATTATTGTACCCCAGAATGGAGTACTAGGAGTCATATACCACGATATTATCTTAACTCCTTCAACAGGTCATCTCCCACTCTTTCTCAACTCAGCAGCTACCTTCACTATCTCTCCAATATCTTTCTGAGGATCTAATTCTCAATAAGCCATAAACAACAAGCTCTTTTTCTCAAAGCATAATCACTCCAATGTTTTATAAGAGTGAACAATCCACCCATGTATCTGTAGATGAAAACCTATAACTAGAAGTATCAAGAAATGCTTGACTCACTCATGAATCTATAGTCTTTTAATGATCTTGGAGACTTTAACTACAAGCTCATCTAGAGTCTTAACGAATTCCTCCTCATCAGTCAGGATCACGTTTCTAGCCTTCTCTATAATAATCTTAACATCTTCTAGTTCGGGAAGCTTACGCTCATACTTCTTCTCTATTATGCTGATTACTTTTTCAGCAGCATCGATGAGTCTGAGTGGACCATAGGTTGGAGGCTCATCTACACATCCTCTAGCAGAGGCAACCAGGAAGGCAAGTAACTGGAAATGTTCATCTTCCAAAATGTTTTCCATACTCATTTACATGCACCACCTCTTCTAGGGGTCTCCTTCTAGGCGGGGTTGGCCACTCAGTAGGATAACCCAGACTAATCATCAAGACAGGATCCACATGCTCAGGGATATCAAGTAGTTCTCTTAAAGCTTTCTTATTGAATGAAGCTATGGGGCATGATCCTATACCGAGAGAGTAAGCTGCTAACATCATGTTCTGAGCAGCCATCGAGATATCCATGATTGCTAAGCTCTCCCCAAGCCTTCCAGCTTTCTCAGACCTCTTCTTATTCACACAGAGTATAACTAGAGCTTTCGGAACACCATACAAACCAGGGGATAGAAGCTTTATCTTCTTAATCAAAGTAGAATCATCGATGAGGATAAACTCCCAAGGCTGTATATTACTCCCCGAGGGAGCCCATATCCCCGCCTCCACTATAGTTTTAAGATGCTCCCGGGGAATCTCCTTATCCTGAAAACTTCGAATAGACCTTCTCCCCTTAATAATATCCATAAAACTCATATCGGAAAACACAGTAAAAATGAGTGCTGGCATAAGATAAACATTTATGATCTCTAGGGATTAAAGATTCAAGAAAGAATAAAGGTTGATAAATACCCTTGAAGAATGGATATACGAGCCCTGGTAGTATAGTCCGGTTAGTATACGGGCCTGTCGAGCCCGGGACCCGGGTTCAAATCCCGGCCAGGGCGCATTCTATTTATCTTCTATATAATTATAATTTTAGTAGGAGAAGAATGGTGGGGAGGCTGAGGGCTTTTATTAGTCTCTCCATCTTCCTCTTAATAGTGAAACCAATGAGTTCAGCGAACCTCCCTCTAGAATTTGCTCGAATATATAGATAGTAAACATCTTTCTTTACATAATATGTTTTTCCCGTCTTTTTATCTTTGATCGATGTCCCCCTCTTTACTGATAGATGCGGTCCTGTCACTTCTATATTCAACCTCAGTAATAGTTCCTTAACATAGTTGAGAATTCTCAGATCTGTATTGAAAACACGTATATTTCCTTTCTTATCTACACTTCCTTCACTATCAAAGAATGCTCTAAGAAACGCTGTCATAGTCTCTACACTATACTCAATATAATATCTCAGCCTATCAATGTCTAACGGCTTCTTCAATAATTCACATAACGTTTTTGAAAATCCTTCAATAATATAAAGTCCATCTCGTCGATCTTTTCCAATCCATGGTTTAGATCCTGTAACGACTTCGAGGCATCTAGCAAACTCC
>JAGDWP010000015.1 GCA_023269855.1 Nitrososphaerales archaeon
TCTAGGAAACATACTTACCGATCAAGCTTCATACAGATGAGGGCGATAGGTGATAATGGGGAAAGCCTTCCCGACTCTACAAGCCATCTAACTCTAATACACTTCAAGACCATGAAAATACTTGCTAACATTCTTATGAATATCAACTCGAAGTAAGAGTAATACTAGGATATCTTTATTTCATAGTATGTCTCCGAATCGTTTGAAGGTTTAATGTCTGTAAGTTTTGGAGGGAAGTTTCTTCCAACGAAGTTGGAGTTGATTAGGATTAGGCGTCTACTTGCTGTTGCTAGAAGCGTTCATAGAATACTTGAAGATAAGAGAGATGTTTTAATAAACAAGTTGAATGAGATGATTGAGAAAGCTGAGAGAGCTCGTTCAGAGCTTTACACTCCACTAAGAGACGCATACAATAGCTTATCTAGAGCATACATGAATATAGGGATCTCTACCGTGGACACTATAGCATCAACAGTTCCTGAAACAATAAACCTTGAAACAAGTCTAAAAACAATCCTAGGAGTTAAGATCCCGACAATAGAAGCTAAATTCACTGAGCCTCCATTAACATATGGCTTCAAAGACACTAATGTAGACCTAGATGATGCGGCTAGAAACTTTAGGAGAATCATACCGAAAATATGTGAAGCAGCAGAGATAGAGAATACAATATTTAGGTTAGCGGAAGAATTGAGAAAGACTCAAAGACTCCTTAACGCTCTGGAGTACGTAGTTATCCCAAGATATGAAGAAGCGATAAAATTTATCTCGATGACTCTTGAGGAAAGAGAGAGGGAGGAATTCGTAAAATTAAAGCATGTTAAAAGAGTTCTTGAAAGAAGAAAAATGGAGGAAGAGAAAGTTGAGCTTAAAATCTAAGGCTAGAGAGAAAATAGAGAAAGAGTTTAAAGAATTGGAAGACACGCTAATGAGGCAGATTCAAGAGAAACTTGAAGATCTGAAAGAAGAGGTTAGGAAGGCTTCTAAGACTATAGCTAGATGATGTACTCTAGTACGGTCTAGTAAATGTCAAGTTGTTTAAGAGTAGGTATGGAGCATAAACTGGCTTCTCCACTTCCCACCACATTATCCAATACTTCTCTGAGCTAATCTCTCGAATATTCCTCAATATGTTGAGCATGTTATCACTTATCCTAAGATTCTTCAACGGATACTCTATACTTCCCTTCCTAACTCTAAAGATCCCATCTCTTGGAAGAGTTGAGAAATCTCCTGTTCTATAATTCTGATATCTGAGATACCAGTTATTCGTAACGTATATTCCATCATCGATACTTGAGATTAATTTTTCGAGAGGTCTGCCTCCACCCTCTACAATGATGTTAAATGGTTGAGGAATGATAAGACCAGCATTAGCAGTAGATTCCACACCGAACTTCTTAGCGGTAGTTGAATTATGTAGGTAGGTTTTCAGGATACCTGAGTCTATTATAATATTTCTCCTAGTTGGTAGCCCCTCATCATCGAATGGTTCAGCTCCAACTGTTCCAGGAATAGTTGGATCATCGATCAATGTTAAAACATTGGATGAAACTTCTTTACCTAGCATATCAGCTAGGAAAGACATACCTGCATCAACGTAGAAAGCTGAAGAAGCATCTGCAACATGCTCTAGAATATTTGCTGTGATCATTGGTCCAAGCAGAGTCTCGTATGTTCCAGGCTCACACTCAACTGGGTTAACTGCAAGCTTAGCTATTTCTCCAGCTATCCTCCCAGCAACTTCTGGGTTGAAACTCTTATTATCTGTAGCTATAGATACAAAATGCCCTGTCGCATCTTCAGCAGCAAAAGCTCTCAATGAAATAGATATACTTGAAGACTTTGATACACCTTCAGCTCCACCACTAGTTCTAAGCATTTTCCTCCCAGTAGAGTAGGTTAGAGTACCTGCAACCCTGTTTGCGCCTTCACTTAAAGCAGCATTTACAGCAGTTTCCACGTATTCTATCAAGTCTTCAGGTAAACCCTTGATTTTTCCAACTTTAAGTAATTCTGGGTTATAGTTGAATGGTCCTTTAGGTAGTGGAGCATATACATCTGACGGTGAACTCTTCTTCGCCATCTCGACAACATTTCTAACAGCTTTCTTAATAGCTGAAGATGATGTACTGTTTACTTCAAGAATAGCTCTCTTCTCTCTAATACTCACATATATGGAAGCTTTTTCATACATCATCTCTTTAACAACAGTTACCTCATTATTTGAGAACCTAACCATCCTAGTCAAACCGTTATAGACTTCAATAACGGCATCTGTTGCACCCAACTCTAACGCTAATGATACATACTTATACAGAGAAGCCATCAAAATATCAATGATAAATCAAGATAAAAATATTTCAACAGATCTAGAACTAGCGGAGTCCTCCGAATTGAATCTTTTTAAATTCAGATAAACTGGATCATATAGAGAAATGTCTCAGAACGTTAGCTTAGAAAAGATCATAACTTCTCTAAACCTTCCAGGAGACCAGATAACGTCGGTCAGTTTACACAGTCCTAGACAGCTTGAGCCTCAGCTATTCTCGACAACCTCCAGGCTTCTAATAGTGTTGGATAAAGGAAGTGAAAGAGTAAAGATGATGAATAGTAGGGTTGATGATGCAGTGATATCTACCATCATTGTAAATAAGTCTTTATTTGTAAAAGATTGTATAGGAGAAGAGCTTGGAGGAGCTGTCGCACATCTACTCCTAATACCTTACACTCATCTAGCTGGTGAAGAATTCTTGAAAAATATGGAGGCAAACTATTTTAAACATATTTCCATGGAGTCCCTTAGAAATCTTGTTTTAAGCTATAGGCTTTCATCAACACTCTTCATAGTAACCCCTGAATACATACTCTACGATAAACTGAAGAGACTCTCAACAATCTATCCACCCTCCAGGACCTACATTAGGAACCTAGATAAGAAAAGTATAGAAATTAATTTGAAGAAGCTTGAGAAGACTCTGGAAGCATTCGTCTATGAAGACTACTTAAAGAAACATAGTATTGGTTTTTCTCCTACAGAGAAGCTTATAGACAAGATACTTACAGAGAAAATCTTGATAAAAACTTCTGAAGATTTCGAACACTTCTTTAAACTATACATGACTACGAGGCAGGCTACGTTGCTAGACGTGTTAAGGCATGCAACCATAGATCCATCTACATTAACCATTCCGAAAATGCCTGAACCAGAAAGCTATCTCTATACAATAACGAGCCTCGGCCCCCAACCTTTCCCTACAAGATTAACCATAGAAGAATTCATCAAGAACATAGAAGGTGTAGATGCCGAATCGATTAGAGTTAGGAGAGTTGGAGGAATATTAAATGCAACATATACTGTTGAATTCTATAGAGGGAAGAAGATTGAAAGAATATTCATTAAGAAGTATCTTAACTGGTCGGATTTCAAATGGGTTGTAGCATGGCTCTGGGCGCTTGGAGCGAAGAACTTCTCTATCATGGCCTCAACTAGAATGAGTAACGAGATCTTTTTTATAAATAAGCTTATAGAACTAGGCTTTAACACTGCTGAGATACTTCACATAAACTGGAAGGATAAAATCCTCTTTCAAAAATACATTGAGGGCGAAAACACTATACAATACATTAAGAACAGAGGTTTAGAGAAGATAGGAGAGGTTGCAGAGACCCTTGGTAAAGTAATTGCGCAACTCCACTTAAATGATGTAACCATGGGAGACTGTAACCCCTTCAGCTTCATATTTGGAAACGATAAGAAGATATATCTAACAGATTTAGAGCAATGCTCTCTGAAAGGGTTGAAGCCATGGGACTTAACAGAATTAATCCTCTATACTTCACATTATCTACCTGCATCTAGAGTTGAGGATTTTGCATACAATTTTTCCAAAGCTTATCTGGAGAATGGGGGAAAACCTCAAGACTTAAAAGAATCAACCATGCAGAAATATACTAGACTCCTCACACCCCTTACACCTTTCTGGATACAGTCTAGAGCAATCAGAGGTATTCAAAAAATATTGGAAGAGAAGGGATATCATTGACTAGTTAATGTATGTCTTCCCCATTCATATTTAGTTAGACTTTTCTAAGATCCTCTACACTTATCCTCGCTAGCTTTCTTCTCTCAGAGTCATAATCTATAGTTATGAATTAATTCATCAAGACTTTTCTACATCACATCAAAACCCTCATATACATTTAATACACCTCTAATAGTGAACCACATCTTAGACATCTAATAATTATTGAGAATACATAATAATCATCAATATCTATAAACTTATAGCTATAATTATCAGGATATGTAATGGTGTTACATTCTGGACATATAATCCTACCATCATCTGTATAAACTCTATAAACATTACTCTTAGACATCTATCCCATCTCTAATAAACATTCTATAATCTTCTTCTTAATTCTTCTAGGCTTAGACCTTAAACTTGCTCCACATCTTAGACAAGTCTTAGTATTTATTAGGAAAGCCTCTTCACATCTACTACAATACTTGTAACCCTT
>JAGDWP010000076.1 GCA_023269855.1 Nitrososphaerales archaeon
CCAGACCTCCTTTGCCTCCAAAGATAATATACTTTAAGTTTGGATGAGCCTCAAAATACTCTCTGATATCCGTAAGCTTTTCACCCCACTATTAAGTCTGTTACATCCCTCTCTCTTAACAAAGTTCTCTTCCATGTCTTGATATGTGGGACAGCATAAGGTAGCAGCCTAAGAGTATAGTATGGTGGAAGTATCGGTAGTCCAAGCATATCCCCCATTGTTATCAACATGAATAAGTTTTCAAGATGCATCCTCGTTTTTAAAGCGTAGGAGACCATACCATGTGCAGCCATGCCATAGATAACACTCTTAACAGCCTTAGTAACTTCACTCTCCTTTTTTCCTTTCTTATCTTCCTTCTCACCTTTCCTCATAGCCATGATATACCTTATATCCCTACTTTATATAAGTTTTTAATAGCGAGGTTGCCGAGCATAATGATGTTCATTAAGATGTGTCACTCTTTCAGCTTACTACCACATATATGAGAGAGTTAGTGATGAGCTTCTTTTTCGAGAATGTCTTTCTCTCTTAAGATCTCTTTATCCATCTCCCTTATCTCCCTTACCCAGTATGGGAGAAGCTTAAGCTTATAGTAACATGAAGTAGGTAAACCATACCTATCACCTAGAACAGCTATCTGCAACATACAGTCGTGATGGAAAATCTTACGTTTAAGCTCTAGCACATACTGGTAAGTGGTAGCACCATAAACAAAATCTCTAACAATCTTCTTAAACCTTCCCAGATACCACTTAAACCTTTTATCGATTGGAGAATACAATCTCTCAACCTCAAGTATTGATACTTTTTAGGTATTAAGCCTTTACTCTACTACTATTAGCAAGTTAAGTTACCTATGTTTTCACTTCATCCTGATAGTCTCAATAGCACTGATTGTTGGTAATACCATTCTGTAAGGAGATTGGAAATTTCGTCTATGCCAATCGACACTCCACGTTTTAAAGCTTATAAAATCAACTCATCTCCAAATTCTCCTTCGTAGGTAGATTATTATGCATGCTAGCGTTACTAATGCCCTGTACATCTCGGCTATTCTCTTATATCTTATCACTATTTTCCCAAGACTTCTGAGCGATCCGAGAACCCCTTCAGCTCAACAGTCATGCTGTCCAAAGCAATTGCTTCATGACTCCTCATAGACGCCAATGCCTTGAATATTCTATCCCACACACCTTCCTCCTGCAGCGCTTAAGCTTCTTCCAGGCTGTTTTATAAGAGCCATATTTAGCAGGCATGTCCATCCACTTACAACCGGTCATGAGCACGTATTGGACGCCGTTCAAGACTGTTATATCGTCGGCCCTAAGCCCACCTACCTTGGACCTGGGAAGAGGCAAGAGCTCTATGACTTTCCATCCTTCATCAGAGAGCTCCCTGAACTCCATGTAAGAAAGCGTGACAAGGAGACTTAAATAATTTTGGAGATGAGTTGCATACTTGGCTAGTCGAAATCCTTCTAGATTCGAGATGATGAAGCATTATATTTCATCCTAACTGAAATACTCGACGAATTAACAATAGTCGGACATAAAACAGAAGAGTTGCGAAAGCATTCAACTCTATTAAATCTATTAAGCTAGTAGACCTTATGAACTTCAAGATTTTTCTAATTTAATTCTCCTCGATAGTTGTAGGTTTCTGTTATCGTATCTCATCCACAATTTTACCAAATTGTAGTAATAAGTTAAAAATGTGTCTTATTGATTCTTCGTTCACTATGTATCCTCTTATCTTAACGTACCCTTCCTCTTTATTAACAGATATGAATTCAATACAGTTTTTCAAAGAAGATAATAGAGGGCTCACCTTGTCTAGGAGACTGCACGTCTTATATTCACTATCTGTAACTATTGTAGTTCCTATGTTTTTTAGGTCAAGTTTTTTTAAGGTTTTATCATACTTGACATTCTTCGAATACTTACGGTTGTATATGTGGAGATTGAATTCTGGCTTTTTCTTTAATGTTCCCCATATGAATATACTGTCTTTATCCTTGGTTATTGGGGATAATATGTAGTACATAGGGTTCTCTCTCCACGTTAGAGACAGTGTTGTATCTATTCTCGTGAAGATTTTTTGTTCTTTTAACAAGCATAATGCTTGAAAACCTCTGCCATATCTTCTAAAGCCAACAAAGTTTGAGAAGGGGGATGATACATTCCTTATCTGCTCTGCATACTTCACAATTAGATTACTGTTAGTCTTTAAACCGACAGCAAAAAGTATAGCGAAGAGAACTATTACACTAAGGAGTGCGATGATTTCATGCATGAAAAAATATTAAAAGGGAGGATATATAAAGTTACTTGGCTACTAGCTTTATCCTCCTATAGGCCTTATAGCCTTCTACTACCATTACAATTGCTAGTATTATGAGGATTATGTTTATAGCTGCAGCTATGCCTAACCCGATCCTTGTCGGATCAGCCATGTATCCAGTTATTCCAGAATACGAGAGGTAGATCAACGCTGAGATCGTTGTGATTATCATAAAGAACATTGGGATGCTTGTAAATACTGTACGCCTCTTCTCTCTTAGAAGCCATAGAGTTATGATCATCAGTGCCAAACCGGCCATGAGCTGGTTTGCTCCACCAAATGTACCCCAAAGGTATGCAAAGGCTGCGCCAGTCTTCGGACTCGTAACAATCCACACTATCACCATTACTATGATGGCTGCAACATATTTATTTTTCAGTACACCTCTGAGTCTAGGTCCAGCTAACTCTGATAAGATTAGACGTGTAATTCTAAGCCCAATATGCATTATCGTGATTGCTAGTATGATTAACATGATGGTTGTGTATGTTTTCGCTAAGTCTATTGGAACCCCGATAATGTTTAGTAGGGTTGAGCCGCCTGTAACAAAGTTTGCCGCAGTCTTTCCAGCTTTGATGTTGCCAATAGCTATGTCAGGTGCTAGTATTGCAGCCGTTGTTAGAGCTACTAAAGCCATTATACCTTCAGCAATCATCGCTCCACCTGCAACCATGCTTCCATCTGCTTCATTATCTAGCTGCTTGGACGTTATTGATGAGCCTATCAAGCTATGCCATCCAGAGATCGCTCCACATGCAACCGTTACGAAAAGCATAGGCCAGAGTGGTCCTGATAACGTTACTGTTGGGTCAAAGAATTTTGTTACGGGTGGAGCTGAGTATGCGATCCCAGAGAATGTGCCTATAATTATACCGATAACGCCGAAGTAAACTAGATAGAATGATAGGTAGTTAATAGGCTGGATAAAGACCCATATCGGTAAGACTGCTCCTAAAAAGCAGAATAATAAAACCATCCACATCCAGAAATCAATAGTCCAGACCCCTAGGTCGATCTTAAATGGTAGCAATAACCCTAGGTAAACTCCTATATACATCACTATGATAGCGACAATTGTTGTGATAACTATGTTAACCTTAAACTTATAGGTTAAGAAACCTGCAATTACTCCAATCAACGTAGTTATCAAAACCGGTATTGGAGATTGCGGAATGGTATTCAATAGCCCTGAAACAACATTCGTGAAGGCTGACAATACCAAGACTATATACCACAATATATACCAGAGGAGTATTGTTCTCGCTCTAGGCGAGATTAGCTCATATGTTATCGGCCCGAAGGATGCACCTTCAGACCTTACTGAAACCATCATACTGCCATAATCATGTATCCAGCCAATGAATATCGTTCCAAAAAGTATCCAGAGAAATGCTGGAAGCCAACCCCATTGGACCGCTAAGATAGGTCCTAGAACTGGTCCAAGAGCAGCAATACTCTTCCACTGGAATCCGAATAAAACATACTTATTTGACGGAAAGAACTCTATACCATCCATATACACGTGGGCTGGAGTAGCTCTACTTGGATCCACCATCATAACATTCTTATCAACCCACTTCACATAGAACCTGTATGTTAGTCCATAGAGAATTATACCAATAACTATAGCTAGCACCGCATACATAGCTAATAACTAAAAGTTTTTGGAATATAAAAATCTTTCTATTATATTTATATGTTACCGAATAAGAACTCTTTTTCATTTTCTGCTAATTCCACAAATCTTCAGTTTAATTCAATTAATTGATAACGGAGACTTTCTACATACTCTAGACTAATCTACTACTATATTTGCAACACCCAAGAGTCAACAGAACTATCTTAATAGCGGGGGCTGGATTTGAACCAGCGTTCTCCGGGTTATGAGCCCGGCGGGTTCGCCCTGGCTACCCTACCCCGCTTTTCCTCCATTATTAATCTTATTGAGTGGGTCTTAATATAGGTTACATCTTTTTCTACAGTCTTAGGTTAATTTTCTTTAATATTCTCGTGAATTCTCTTTTACATTCTTCATAGCTCATGGCTCTAACTTTCTTCGATACAGCTGTTTCTTCTATTAGATGTGGGTAGGGGGTGTCAGGTGAGGGAAGCTTTTCCTCTTTGCTTATCATTGAGACATAGATTAAGGATTGGGCAGCAAGTAGTCTATCACTATCGTCTAAGTCTTGTCTAAGCATGTATGCTTTGGCTAAGAGGTCGCCTGGATTCTCCAAGTACTCGACGTTCAGCATTCTACAAGCTTTCTCCAACAAGTTAACAGTTTCCAATTTGACATTAAGATCTCTGAGGAATATTGGAAGGAGGACATGCATGTACCCAGCTTCTACTACGAATTTTCCGTCCTCTTCCAGCTTAGAGATTTCTATAGCTCTCATGTAATCTCTTAGTCTAAACCTTTCAGAATCCCTTTTAGTGAATTCAATAACTTTATTGACTATATCGTCGAAATCGCCTTTCATTAATGCTTCTTGATATTCAATTAGTTTTCCTACAACCTCTCGCTCAACATTGAGAACATTTCTAACTTCAGGATTGCTAGTGTATTCTCCAAACTTGCCAGTCTTTATTGATGTATGTATCTTTTCTATAATTTCAAGGTATGGTTCAATCTGGAGAATCTTTAAACCTTGAGCGTGCAGGTTCTTTAGAAGCTTTGCCTGATAGAATGTGTAGAGAGGAAAATTTGTATCAGATAGACTTACATATTCTTCGAGGCTTATGACTCCTCTCAAGTATCTGTCTAAGAAAATATTATACGGCTCCTCCAAGACCAGTGTATTATAACCGTTAATCTCTTCTTTGAGAAGATTCAAGAATTCAACTCTATGAGGTAGGAAAACTAGTTTAACCTCCATACATCTTCATCTGACTTACTCGTCCACCAATAAAAAGTTTGGACGATGATATTAATGTTTATGAAGATAACTTCTCTGAGTATGAGGAGGCTTTACTTGATTAGATTTATGTTAATTAATTTCCTCAGAATAGAAATGTATGGAAAAGTTGAATGATTAAGAAGTTGTGGATAGGCTTAGACGATACAGATTCAAAAAGATATGGATGTACAACTTATGTTGGAGCACTGCTGCTTCAGTCTCTGAAAGCCGCTGGCTACAATGTTATCGGTTACCCTAGACTGGTTAGGCTTAACCCTAACTGCCCATACAAGACTAGGGGGAACGCTGCGATAGCAATAGCTGTAGAGACAGACAAGATTGAGCCTATTGAAGACATCGTTATTAGAATAATTGAGAATAACTCTGATCTTCAAGCTGAAGGAACGGATCCTGGAGCTGTACTTGTCGTTGGAGAACCTAGTCAAAGCCTTAGAGAATATTATTGGCATGTTGTTCGAGACTTATCTACGATAGAAGAAGCTGAGAAGATTGCTAAAGAGAATAATGTTAGTCTTCTTAGATGGAAAGCAGGAAGAGGGATCATAGGAGCAATCGCAGCCATCGGTGCAGATTTAACATTAGGTAAAACGTACGAGTTGATTGCTTATAGGAAGAAAGAATACTGGGGAACTATTAGGCTGGTCGACCCCGAAAGCGTTTGGGAGATGGATAAAGCGACATACCCTTTAACTTTCGATAACATTGATAAAGAGACAGGTGAAATAAGGATTACGCCCCATACTCCATGCCCAGTACTCCTAGGAATTAGAGGGGTTACACCAAACATAGTAGAAGAAGCATATAAGATTCTGAAAATACTTGAACCCGTAGAATTCTATGTTATTTTCGAGACAAATCAAGCAACAGATGCTCATCTACAATTGGCCAAGATAAAGGATGTTAAAGATTCTGTATCCGTGATTATTGATGGAGTTGTCAAATCTAAGCCTAGTTTCACTATTGGAGGTCATGTGTTTTTCAGGTTAGAAGACGGTACAGGAGAGATAACCTGTGCTGCTTATGAACCCACAAAGAAGTTTAGACATATAATCGTAGAATTGGAGCCTGGAGATAGAGTCACTGTGTATGGTGCAGTGAAGAAGAAACCTCAGGGACTTACATTGAATTTAGAGAAGATCCATATCAAATCTCTAACAGAACTATATCTGGTTAAAGCTCCAAAATGTAGTGTTTGCGGGAGAAGAATGGAAAAAATTGGTAAGACAGGGTATATGTGTAGGAAGTGTAAGGTTTCTTTAAGTGAGCCCGAGATTGTCAAGATTGAGAGGAAGATATCTCCAGGGGTCTATGAAGTCCCCGCTTCCGCTAGGAGACATCTATCAAAACCGTTAGCTCTCACCAGTAACTACTAACATCGTTAATGTGCTTCGGACTTTATCAAGTCTCCTTATCTTCCATGAGATTATCTCTTTCAGTTTATCCATATTCTCTGCTTCGACCTTTGCTACTATATCGTAAACACCGTAAACAACGTAGGCTTCTTTCACATTCGGGATCTTCTTCAATTCTTGAAGTATTTCTTCCTCTGCTCCAATCTCTGTGTTTATTAATACGAACGCTGAAGGCATGTAATGTATATCTTCAAGGAGATAAATAAATGCTTCTATTATTGAAAATACTCACGATAAGTGTTATCTGAAACATCGTTTGGGAAAGTTTTTAACATAATTCTAGACCTGATATTTAAGGAATATAGGACATGGAAACGAGGATGGTCTTCGAAGAACTTTGTCCTAACTGTAATGGGAGAGTTGACGATAATCGGCTCAAGGTTACTGGAGTGTGTGAAGAATGCTTACCTGCTCCAGTATCAAGATTCTCAGTATCCGATGTGGCCGAAGCTCTTAGAAAGACAGGAAAACTAAAAGACTTCAAAATTATTGCTGAAATCGAAGATTTATCAAAAAAGTTTAATGAGTTTTTCACTAGGGCTACTGGTTTTAAGCCGTGGGCTCTACAGGAAGTTTGGGCGAGGAGAGTATTCCTTAAAGAGAATTTCACTATTGTAGCTCCAACAGGTGTAGGTAAAACAGTCTTCTGCATAGTGATGGCATTGTTCTTAGTGAAAAATAGGGGTAGTAGATGCTATCTCATGCTGCCTAGTTCAATGCTTGTTGAGCAAGTATCGGAGAAGGCTCTAGAGATGGCAGAAAAGACCGGTATACCGGGAAGCTCCATCATCTACTATCATGCTGGAATGCCGAGAAGTCAGAGAGAAGAAAACTTGAAGAAGATATCGTTGGGTGACTACAAGTTACTGATTACAACGGATAGATTTCTAGTTGATAGAATTGATGTCCTCAAAAGTTCTTCTTTTGATTACATATTCGTTGACGATGTAGATTCTTTCTTAAAGTCGCCTAAAAACATTGACAAGGTTGTTTCATTACTAGGGTTCAACCCTAAGATAATTGACACAGTAATAAGAATAGTAGAGATAAAGAGGAGACTCATCTATCAAAGTCACAGCGACTTAGTGAAAGAGTATGAAGAATTGAAGAAAGAAATAATGGAGGAAAGACGAAGAAAACATGGTATACTCATTGTAACTGGTGCAACTATTCGGCCTAAGAAGACTAAGCGGATCCATGTTTTCTCTGAATTACTAGGCTTCGAGCTTGGAACTAAACCTGAATTCATTCGAAACATAGTTGATTTTTACATACCCTCAGTAGATAATCTTGATGACAAAGCTGTAGAGCTTGTAAAAAAGTATGGAGGCGGCGGTCTAGTCTTTGTTCCATCAGCTCTAGGGAGAAATTATGCTAGAAAATTAACTGAGAAGCTTAAGCAAGCAGGAGTCAAGCCATACTTTTATGAAGCTATGGAAGAAAACATTCTTGAAAAATTCTCAAATGGAGAATACGATGTACTTGTAGGTATATCAACCAGCCGAAGCCCTTTAGCTAGAGGAATAGATTTACCTCAGAGGATAAGATATGCAGTCTTTGTAGGCGTGCCGAGACGAGAGATTAAGATAAAGAAAGATGAAGAAAACCCTAACAAGATCTATTCATTACTGACTAACATTCTTGAAGCCTTAAGTGAGCCAGCTAAGATAGAAGCACTAAAAATAATTCAGAAACTAAAAAGCATAGTTCCCGTGCCTAGAGACATAATTGTAAAGATAACCGAATCATTTGAGAAAGGTGTTAGACTTGAAGGATACGCAGGATACGTACAGCAAATAATTGAGCAATCTAGAAGATTATTGAAGAATATTCTGACACCTGAGCTCCTAGATAAGATATCTAAGGAGACTGATATTCTAATCGAGGTACTCGATGACGGATTCTCATTAATAATTCCAGATACTTCAGGATATATTCAAGCTTCAGGTAGGACTTCGAGACTTTATGCAGGCGGAGTCTCTAAGGGAGTAAGCATAGTTTTAGTTGA
The DNA here is from genome assembly GCA_023269855.1 of Nitrososphaerales archaeon. GTDB lineage: Archaea > Thermoproteota > Nitrososphaeria_A > Caldarchaeales > Wolframiiraptoraceae > Geocrenenecus. The sequence continues at coordinate 8,682 of JAGDWP010000076.1, forward strand.
TGATCCAAAAACCTTCAATGGTTTATCGAGGAGGCTTAGAGTAATCTTAGATGAATTCGAATGGGTGGAATATAATGAAGAAGAAGCTGAGAGAGTCTTTAAAGAAGTAGATAGGGATCGTCAGCTTATCAGAGATATACTTGCCGGGAAACTAAAACTTCCAACTAGAGACATAATGAAGATGGCATTAATGATTGTTGAGTCACCTACAAAAGCAAAGACTTTTGCAAGCTTCTTCGGTAAACCATATAAGAGAGAAGTTGAAGGCATACCTGTCTATGAAACTAGTACATCAAATCTTATCTTGCAGATCGCTGCAACGATGGGTCATGTTACAGAATTATCTATTACACCAGGTTTCCATGGAGTATTAGAAGAAGATGGGAGATACATTCCCGTATTCACTCCTATTAAGAGATGTAATAAGTGTGGATATCAGTTTGTTGATAGTGAGCGATGTCCATCATGTGGTTCAGATGATATAAGCTCGAAGAAGGAGATAATAAATGCTTTAAGAAAGATTGCTCTAGAAGTTAATGAAGTCTACCTCGCCACAGACCCTGATGCTGAAGGAGAGAAAATAGCATACGATATCTATTCATTAATTTCACCATATAATCCAAACATCTATAGGCTTGAATTCCACGAAGTTACTCGTAGAGCTTTAATTCATGCATTGAATAATAAATCAGATATATCAATCCCTCTGGTTGAATCCCAGCTTGTGAGAAGAATAGAGGATAGATGGCTCGGATTTGAGTTAAGTAGAAAGCTTTGGGAACGGTTTAAAGTGAAAACATTGTCAGCAGGTAGAGTCCAGACGCCTGTGCTGGGATGGGTTATTGAAAGATATAAAGAACATAAGAATAAGAGGACCCTACTCTACGTGGTTTTGGAAAATGGTGTTGAAATAATTTTTGAGAACCCTTCTAACATAGAGGAGATTCAAGAAAAATACGAGAAAAAGATACTCAAAGCATTAGTAAAAGATTTGAGAGAAGAAGTTGTAGAAGTTAATCCTCTTCCACCTTATACTACTGATTCTCTCTTGAATGATGCTTTTACTCAGCTGGGTTTACCTGTAGTTGAAGCTATGAAGCTTGCTCAAGATCTTTTCGAAAGCGGTCTTATAACATATCATAGAACAGACTCTACAACCGTCTCTGCAGCAGGATTGAATGTAGCTAGAGAATACATAGAGACGATGAATATAGGAGTATTCACTCCTAGAACATATTGGAGAGAAGGAGCACATGAATGTATTAGACCAGTCAAACCAATCGATGTAAGCAAGCTCTCCACATATACTAGGATAGGATTGATCAAGCCTTCAGTGAAATTAACCAATAATCATCTAAGACTCTATGACTTAATTTTCAGAAGATTCATAGCTAGCCAGCTTTCACCAGCTAAGGTCTTAGTACAGAAGTATAGAGTGGAAGTAAATGGGCTGGAAGTTAACGTTGAAAAGAATACGGAAATAATCGACCCCGGGTTTAACAAGATCTTCCCAGTTACCAGGATAGGTAGAAAGATTACAGAGGGAGAATACGATGTCAAGAGTATTGACATTAGAAAGGTTCCAGCCGTATGGCTTTACAGTGAGGGGGATATAATAGCATTAATGAAAGAAAAGGGCATCGGTAGACCTAGCACTTATAGTAGAATCGTTCAAGTCTTATTCGACCGAGGATACGTCTTCGAGAAAAGAGGAAAGCTTATACCGACAAGTAAGGGTCTAGCCGTATACTCGTATCTTAAAAGATATTTTGGCGACTATGTTTCTGAAGAAGTAACTAGACAGCTTGAGATGATGATGGACAATATTGAATCTGGGAAACTAGATTATCAAAATATATTGAGAGAGCTGAGAAAGCAAGTTGATGAGATTAGAATGATTAAAGTTGAAGCTTAATCTTCTTTATATGCTACTGCATCCACTTCTATCAAAGCTTCCTCAACAGGTGGAGAAGCTATCACAGTCGTCCTAGTCGGTCTATGATTCTTGAAGATTTCTTCATAAACTCTATTCATCCTCTTAAAGTACTCTGAATCCTTTAAGTAAATTGTAATCTTAACGAGATCTTCGACATGGAAACCAGCCGATTCAAGTATTGCAAAAATATTCTGGAAAGCCTTCTTTGCTTGTTCTTCAAATCCCTCCAATAGTCTACCAGTGGAAACATCAATCCCCAGCTGGCCAGAGATAAATAAGAATTTACCACATCTTATTGCTTGAGAATAGGGTCCTACAGGTTTCGGAGCTTTCTCGGTATATACTACTTCTCTAACCATGGATTCTATTATAGGTTTATTTATAGATAAACTTTTAACTAAGACAATAGTTGGGGAATGATTCGAGGATGAGGATAATCCGCGACGTTGATACGATCAGAGATGCAGAAGCTGTAGTATTAGATTGTGATGGCACAATAATAGATGCATCTGAATCCTATGACTTAGCCGTGAGAGTTGTAACCGCAATCATTATCGATAAACTATTCGGGGTTAAAGTCAAGTTTGGAAAAGATTTTGAGAAAACATTAACAAGATTGAGGATGACAGGCGGGTTCAATAATGATTCCGATGCTACTTCATCATTAATACAGGCTTTCTCCATATTCATTCCAGACACCATTGACATAAAGTCGGATAAATGGGAAAGACTAGAGCATATTGATAAATACATTCATCAAGTAGAAGAAGATAGTTCTTACCCTGAATTCATACATGAAGCACTTGAATGGTTGGAACACGAGATAAGAACAAGAAGAGAATATTTCGATCTAAGAAAAATCGAACGACTACTCGATATCAAGGCATCAAGTCTTGGGAGAATCACTAGATTACTAGAACTTAGAAGGATCCTAAACTACCCAGGAGCTTTTGGAGACAGCTTACTTGCAACATTATTCGATGAAGTATTCCTTGGAACTGAAGGGATAAAAACAAAGTATTCAATGGAGCCCCGCTACGTTGTTTACGAGGGAACTCTTAAAAATGAGAAAATACTAATTCATGAGGATTCTCTGAAGAAGCTTATTGACCTGTTTCCGAAGGGTGTAGCTCTAGTAACGGGTAGAGGGAGATGGGAGACGGAAAAGACTCTCCAACCGATTTTGAAATATTTCAACATGGATGCATCAATCTTTACAGCTGATAAGGGGATAGAATATGAAAAACCTAATCCCAAATCTCTAGTAGAGTCAGCGAGAATACTTGGAGCTGGAAAAATAGTCTACGTTGGAAACTCTATGGAAGATCTTTTAATGTCCCAAGCAGCTAATAGAGAAGGATTATCCACAGGATTTGTAGCTATATCAACTAGTAAAGAACTGTCTAGAGAATTTGAAGAGATGGGAGCAAACGCTATCATAAATAATATCAATGAACTACCTGAATTGATTCTGATTACAAAGCAGTAATGTTTTCAAGAAAACTTATATAGAACTCGAATCAATTCAAGTCATGCAGGAAGCTAGATTAAAACGTAAAGGAGCATTAGTAAGAGAGAGCGGATCCATAATACTTGTAAATGAAGAGAACAAAGCTTTTGGAGTAGATGAAGTCGTAGCATATATTTGGAGTATATGTGATGGAAAGACGATTGAAGAAGTTGTTGATGAATTCTCAGAAGCTAGCAATATACCAGCTGATGAAGTAAGAGAACCCATTATTAATCTAATCAATAAATTGAAGTCTGTCTCCTTACTTGAGTGATTAAGGAGCAACCTTCAGTAGAGAAGTCTCGAGACTTCCAGTAATAGAGGCTAATAGTAGCTTAGATATATTTTGAGGTTTTGTCAAGATTTTTATGAAAGATGTAAACTGGAAATCCATGTCTGCCTTCTGAGAAAATTCACTAACCAAACTGCTTTCATCGATGATCTTAAATAATTTATCAATAGTCTTAGTAGGTAAACTTCTCAAAAATTTCATTGCAATAGCAATTCTATCCAACTCTCTCAGGAGAGACTCTACATTACGTCTCCTATAACCTGTCGATTCAGATTCCCCCATTATCTCTAAAGCAATCATCTCACAGATATTTTTTGCAATTAATCCACCCATTATAACTCCACCACCTGTACTAGCTTTGACATGCCCCGCTACATCTCCTATGGGGATAAACGTTGAATCTAAGTCTGGTTTCAGAGGTCTCCCAGTATAAACTGCGTGAGAAACACTCCTCATAACTTGAACATCTGGAAACCTTTCTTTAATGAATTTATCTAATTTGGTTTTTAGCTTAGTTCTAGATGCAACCCCTAGCTTACCTACTTCATCGTTCACTGGTATAAAGTATGCGAAGAATTCTGGTAAATATTCCTCAAAATATAGATAAACATACTCGGGATCTAGTGAATGGTCTCTCACCCACAACTGAATTATAGGGATCCACATTCTTCTTTCAGTAGTCTTCTTCAACGTCTTCCGAAGGAGAAAAGAGGCTACGCCTTCTGCGTTTACAACCTTCTTAGCTTTTACTACTATTCCTTTCCTAGTTTTAACTTCTGTATGATTCCCTGAAAAACATATCTCAATCACTTTATCGTTTAAGATTATTGATCCTCCTCTTCGTTCAAATTCTTCTGCGAGAAAACAGTCTAGAGAACTCCTAGATGTGACAATTGCAACAGTTCTCCCTGCATCTAACTCAATCCTCCTTCCTCTAGGCGAATAGAAAACCGCTCCTCTTACCTTGTTCTCTATATATCTTTCCGAGAAAGGTATACCTAGCCTCCTAAAATTAATGATGCTAAACAATCCTGCACAATGTTCTGGTTTTCCAATCTCTTCATGTTCTTCTACCAGTATAGTTTCTAGACCATTCTCAGCTAGAGTCTTAGCAGCAATTAAGCCTACGGCTCCTCCCCCCACGACTACTACATCAGCCTTCAAGCTGTTAGATTATGTCTTCTTTCTATATAATTACGTTTCCCCCATCTTATTAGTGAATCTCCTTTAAAGTTAAAAACTAAAAATATCGTTTTCGAATTATCTTATCAGTAAAAAGTGGTGGTTCTATTGAAAGCACGTGCTCATGTTATTATTGAGGGTAGAGTTCAAGGAGTGTTCTATAGGTCGAATACTAAGAAGATGGCTGATAAGCTTGGTGTAAAAGGCTGGGTGAGGAATCTACCAGATGGAAAGGTTGAAGCAGTATTTGAGGGAGAGAAGGAGGATATTAAGAAGCTGCTTTCATGGTGTTGGGTTGGTCCACCTGGTGCAAAAGTAAAGAATATCGAGGTTGAATGGGAAGAATACGTAGGAGAGTTTAAAGACTTTTCGATAATATACTAGGAGAGTCTATCGTAGATTTCTCTTCCATGTCCAGTAATATGATATTTCTTAGTAGCTTTTTTCAACTTATTTTTATCGAATAATGATTTCTGTATTAAGCCCATAGATTCTAGATCTCTAAGATGTTCATAGATTGTGGGGAGACTTATTTTTAGACCATATCTTACAGCTAACTCTTTCTGGAGCAAGTATCCATGCATAGGCTTCTCGCTTAACAATTCTAGAATCTTCTTCTTAGTTGAACCAATCCTCTTCTCTTTCTCTATTTTTCCACTATTCTTACTCTCTGTTAAGGCTTGAATAGTTGAAGGATCCTTCATTCCAGAACCTGTAACAATGTAAACGACTGATTCATCTCTTTTTATAATTCCTGAATCAACTGCTTTTATTATAGCTGCGAGAGCTACAGCGGCCGCTGGTTCTGCTAGTATTCCTTCAGTCTTTGCCAGAATCTTAACTGCCCTCATTAATTCTTCTTCATCTACAGTGAGAATAGTTCCGCCCAATTCTCTTATAGCCTTTAAGGCAGGATAAGCCCATGAGGGGTTAGGCTCAGCAATATCTGGGAAAAATGTCTTACTCATGTGTATTGGTTCAACATCTTCTCTATTCTTCATATATGCTTCAGCTATAGGAGCGCATGAAGAGATCTGGCTTCCCAGCAATTTCGGCGGATCACTTTTCAGTAACTCTAATCTTCTGAGCTCTTTTAATGCTTTCCAGACTGCTGTTACATGAGCTCCGCTCCCTATAGGTATTGATACCCAGTCAGGAGGATTCCAATCAAATTGTTCCAGTATCTCCACCATAGATGTTTTGTATCCTTCTATTAACAGTGGACTTGAAGTTGTAACTAAGTAGTTATCAACTGTTTCTTGACTGATTAGTTTTATGGTTACCGTGGGATCATTTGTAAAGAATACTTCTGCATCGTAAGCTAGAGCTTGGAGGATCTTTACTTGTTCAACTCCATGTTTTAAGTAAACTGAGCACGGTATGCCAGCTTTAGCAGAGTATGCTGCTATTGAAACTGCGAGATTCCCGGAGGCTACACATATGATTCTGTGAGCACCTGTTTCGAGGCTTTTCGTAAGTTCCACTGAAGCACCTCTGTCTGTAAATGCTCCCGTAGGGTTAGTCGCTTCATTCTTTATGTAGAGTCTTCTCAAACCAATGAATCTACTTAAGCCTTCAGAAGGATATGTGAATGTTCCACCTTCACCTAATGATACTGGATTGATCTTAATCGGTGGCAGAAGTTCCAGATATCTCCAGAGACTTTTAGGTCGAGAAGAGAACAATTTAGTCAGTTCTGAAGCATAGCCTTTTATAGAATAGTCGAGCAGGTATGGTGTTCCACAATCACATTTGGCGAATCTATGTGTAGAGTATTCTTCCTTCTTACCGCATCTAGGGCAGAGAAGCTGGATGTTCATTCTCCTATATATAGGATTCAGCTTATATATTATTATTCAAAACAACTTCATGAAAATGAGTTCTCCTCCAAACCTTGCTTTAAAAATAGCGAAGCTAGGATTATCAACGGCTCTAGTAACGGCTGCGACGATAGTCTTCACAATATACATTCCTGCTACTAAAGGCTACTTTAATTTAGGAGAAACAATGGTTTATTTCACCGCTCTCTATTTCGGCCCATTTATAGGAGCTTTCGCGGGAGGAGTTGGATCAGCACTAGCAGATCTTATCTTAGGATATACCATCTATGCTCCTGCAACATTATTGATAAAAGCTGCCGAAGGATGGGCCGCAGGCTATCTAGCCGCCAAGCTAATAGGTAAAGAGAGAACACTGAGATTATTTATTCTATCTTTGATTGTTTCAGCATGCTATCTCTTTGCAGTTATTATGATTGGATTATACATCCTTTCTGGAGAGTTTGAGGCATCATTTACAATCCTACTGTCTACAACGGGATTTATCCATCCATTGATCTGGTATCCTTTAGCTGTCTTAGCAGTTGCAACACCATTATACTTGACTGTGAAGTCTAGAAAGTCTGAAGGATTACTATTACTTGTTCTACTGCTCTCTGGATTAATAATGGTTTCAGGATACTTTGTCTACGAGCAATTCATCCTAGGATACTACGCTATCGCTGAAGTACCAGTCAATTTTGGTCAAGTAGTAGCTGGTACCGCTGTTGCAATCCCATTGTATAAAGCTGTTAAGAAGCTTTCAGCTAGATGAAACCTATAACGATTATTGATGGAAATTTTTGAATTAACTTTGAGATAACCGGTTTATAGGTATAATATTGATTGTCTTTGGAAGGTATGAATTCTAATCCTGTAAGTTTCTTTATGACCTGCACTTCAACTTCCCCGCCATCTAAAAAGTATAGACTTTCATCTGTTTCCAGGCTTCTTCTGAACACGAGAGGCAGCTTAAACTTACCCCATAACTCTCTAGGAATAATATCTGCTAGTTCTCTCAATTCTCTTTTATCGAAGTAGTGCCTGTCTCCTCCAATTGTTTCAATAGAGGGGTTATCCATTTCTAGGAGAAGGTTAAGTGGGATCCTAACCCTCGGCATATCCCTATTAATCTCCCTCAACTGATGCCTAACCCATTCATCTGAGAAGTCTACATCCATCTCCAAAATAGAGAATATCACACCCATATTAAACATCTTCGAATACATTAAGACAGTAATGATATCTTAACGCACGCGTACCCAATTTCTCAGCTATATTAATGCATATTGGAAATCTGTTAAGTGTTAAGGGAAAATCATTATATGGTTCTTTCACTAGTAATGATTCGGAGTTTGAGGTATGTGGAGTAACAGTGGAGGGAAGAAGGAGATACAGCTTCGAGTTGCTGAGGCTAGACAGAGAGATATTGGGAGAAAGATTGCAAGAGTTGATAGTAGAGCTCTCAGAGAATTAAATCTCAGCCCAGGGGACCTAATTGAGATCACTGGTAAGAGGACTACTATTGCTATTGTTTGGCCTCCGTATAAGGAAGATGATGGTATGGGCTTGATTAGGATTGATGGTGAAGTTAGGAGGAATGCTGGAATATCCGTCGGAGAGTATGTAAGAATATCTAAAGCAAATGCTAAACCAGCTACAAAGATTGTTCTTGCACCATACGAGACTCTACCATTTGTAGGAGACTTTGCACGGATAGTTAAGAGTCAACTATTAAATCTTCCAGTAATGAAGGGGGATACAGTCGTCGTACCAATACTCGGCATGGGTATAGAGCTTAAAGTAACCTCAACAGCCCCCACTCATGCGGTAATCGTATCCGAGAATACAGTCGTCGAAGTCAGCACCTCTCCAGTAAAGAGGATGGAAGAGACCACTGGGGTAACATATGAAGATATTGGTGGACTGCACGAGGAGCTCCAGAGAATAAGAGAGATGATAGAGCTACCATTAAAGCATCCAGAACTCTTCCGCCACTTAGGCATCGACCCGCCTAAAGGTGTAATACTCTACGGGCCTCCAGGTACAGGTAAAACATTGATAGCTAAAGCTATAGCTAACGAGACTGGAGCCCACTTTATCTCGATAAACGGTCCAGAGATTATGAGTAAGTTTTATGGAGAGAGTGAGGCTAGGCTTAGAGAAGTCTTTCAAGAAGCTGAGCAGAATGCTCCAAGCATAGTATTCATCGATGAACTTGACGCTATAGCTCCTAAGAGGAGTGAGGTGACAGGAGAAGTAGAGAGGAGAGTCGTCTCACAGCTGCTTGCTCTAATGGATGGATTGAAAGGAAGAGGTCAAGTAATCGTTATCGGAGCTACAAATAGGATAGAAGCAATAGATCCAGCGTTAAGGAGACCTGGAAGATTTGATAGAGAGATTAGGATAGGTGTGCCTGACAGGAATGGTAGAAAAGAAATCTTGCAGATTCATACTCGTAGAATGCCTCTCGCAGAAGACGTTGACCTCGATGAAATAGCCGATATTACTCATGGATTCACTGGAGCAGACCTTGCAGCATTATGCCGTGAAGCAGCAATGAATGCTCTTAGAAGATTCCTTCCAAAGATAGACCTCGAGAAAGAAGTTATACCAGCTGAAGTATTAGAACAGCTTAAAGTTACAAGAGATGATTTTGCAAATGCTCTAAGAATGATCCAGCCGTCAGCTCTAAGAGAAGTAATACTTGAAATACCCAACGTTAAGTGGGAGGATGTGGGAGACCTCCAGACGGTTAAACAAGAACTTAAAGAAGCGGTTGAATGGCCATTAAAGTATCCCGACGTCTTCAAGAGACTCGGTATAAGACCTCCCAGAGGCATCTTACTCTATGGTCCACCTGGAACGGGAAAAACTCTCTTGGCTAAAGCTGTTGCGACAGAATCTGAAGCAAACTTTATCAGTGTTAAAGGGCCAGAAGTATTGAGTAAATGGGTTGGAGAGTCTGAGAAAGCTATAAGAGAGATATTTAGGAAAGCGAGAGAGACTGCACCATGCATAATATTCTTTGACGAACTTGATGCCATAGCTCCTAGAAGAGGTTTACATGCAGATGCAGGAGTTACAGATAGAATTGTCAACCAGCTTCTGACAGAGATGGATGGGATACAGACGCTTAAAGGCGTGGTAGTGATAGGAGCCTCAAATAGACCTGACATACTCGACCCCGCCCTGCTTAGACCTGGAAGATTTGATAGAGTCATTTATGTTCCACCCCCAGACGTTGATGGGAGATACCAGATATTCCAAATCCATACACGTGAGATGCCTCTCTCAGACGATGTCGATCTCAGTAAGCTAGCATCTATGACTGAAGGATACACAGGAGCGGATATTGAAGCAGTATGCAGGGAGGCAGCAATAATAGCTATGCGTGAAAACATCAACATAGAGAAAGTCAGTATGAGACACTTCTTGATGGCTCTTGAAAAGATTAAGCCAAGCATAACACCCGAGCAGAAACGTGAATACGAGAGAATACTAACTGAGTTCAAAAAATCTATGGCTTATATCTCTTAGATTCTAGATTTAGAGAAATCTGAGCAGTAGACATGACTGGGCTTGGAGAAGAATGGTCTAACATAATCACTACTCTCTCGAAGCTGTCAAGCTACTATAGAGAACTAAACAATACAATATCATTTGGGGTGGACATGAAGATTCGAAGAGAAGCAGTAGAAAAATTCTTAGAGGCTCCAAAAGTAGTAATGGATCTCGGTTCAGGAGATGGATGCCTTACGGAAGTTGTAGTGGATAGATTTCCCCACATCGACTTAGTACTTATGTTAGATGTTCTTCCTGAAATGTTGAGGAAAGCAAGTAAGATTCCGAATGTAGAGAGAGTTCAAGCCGTCTTCGAATATCTCCCATTTAGACATTCTGTTTTCGACCATGTTTTAGCATCTTTCTCACTACGTGATGCATTAAATCTAGAAAAAGCTTTAAATGAAGTCAACAGAGTACTGGTGGATTCTGGAAAACTCGTAGTTATAGATTTGGGGAAACCTGATAATTATCTGAAAAGATTTTTGACAAACTTCTACTGGACTGTTATTGCACCAATTTACGCTTTTATCAGACTAGGTTTTAAAGGATTGATAAGTATAAAAATTAGAAAGACTCTGGAATTTTATCCGACTACACGGCGGCTACTCAAAGTTTATGAGAAATACTTCCGCCAAGTTAAGCTAATTGAAAAATTCATAGGCTTCATAATAGTTATCGAAGCCTCAAAAAGTTTAATATAGGATGCGGATTCTTTAACTTAAGCTCCCAGACAGTTTTAACAAGCGATGTCGTCTCAAATCTTTGCAAGCCTATCTTGATGCCCTCTATGAATCTTCGAAGAAATCTTCACTACGAGAATAAGATAAACAATCAACTACCATGAATTACTATCTCAGTAAGTATGTCTTCTCGTATAGGTTTGGGGCCGCTGGGATTTGAACCCAGGACCACGCGGGCCCAAGCCGCGTATCATAGCCATGCTAGACCACGGCCCCACCTATTTTTACCCATCTTTCATTATTCAATTGGAGTTATTAGATTTTTGATTAGTTAAAGCAGATATCTTCATTCAAGTTATTCTCTAGGTTTTGAAGTTCCCGTCTTTATAGATTGTCCCGACGATGAAAAATTAAACATAAAAAGGAGAACGCTAGCTCTAGTACTATAGGATATGGCCCCGGTAGCTCAGCGGGTAGAGCGGCGGCCTTGTATCAATCTCCCCGGAAGATTAACAAGATGAATTTGAGGGAAAGCCGCAGGTCGCGGGTTCAAATCCCGCCCGGGGCTAGTTTTACTTATTTTCTATTGGATAGAATAGAGCGGCATGTAGATATAACTGAAGCATTCATCCCATTAGAAGGGGTGAGCATTTTACCGATGGCTCCTCCGAGAGATAACGATAATCCAAGAGCTGAAGTACCATTTGACAGTTTAACTACGTTCTTACTAGATGGAAGTAAAGGAATAGTCATGAAGAAGGGTACATGGCATTGGCCACCATTCCCCATAACTGAGAAAGTCGCTTTCTCAGTAATTCTAAGCAGAAAGACATTAGAAAACGATTTAGATATTAGAGATATCAAGCCGCCCATAAAGATTCTTCTCTAACTGACTACTCTTCTTTACATAATTTTTTGTTTAGTAATTGAGAGAGCTTCTGGACGATCTGGTCTGCCGAATTTTTAACGATAGATGATAATCCTTCACCCGTGCTGATGTCATATGGGACTACTCCTAGGAGATAGGCATTATCTAGGAGAGAGTTTATTTTAAGAAGAATTTTTACTGGGATGTTGTGGGTGTTAAATGAATAATATTGTACGTCTTCGAATTTTGTGAAGATTATCGATCCCGGAGGCATGTCTACGTACGCTGCGTCAATTATGATGACTGTGCTTGTCTTTGGAAGCTTCTCCAACTCTTTTCCAATACTTGAATAAGTTGAATGAATACAGATGTAGGAAGGCGTTTGTTTAACTCTCGTCAATAATTTAGAGACTATGTACAAGCCTACCCCATCATCTCTCCTCAAAAGATTGCCATATCCAAAAATATGTAGAGGATGCTCTCCATTACAATTTTTTAGGACATTCCTTAGATAATCAATCCATTCTGCATCTGTCATCCTCTACAAATATTGTTTCACAATACTAATTAATATTACCTTAAATCAATTTTACCTGTAATCTAAAAATAATCTTCAAGCCTCCTTACTTTATTTGGTTTATCAATATGTCTGTCTTCTGTTACTAGTTTTCCGTATACGCCATCGTATCCAGGAATAATTCTGAGTTTTCTCTGCCTCATGTTCACTATCAGTTCTGCAAGTTTTCTACCTCCAACTTTCTCTATCTCTTCTTCTCTTACCTCCAGTAGTATTTTGAATTCGTTTCCAAAAGCATTGATTAGTTTCTCGTATTCACTCCATATTTTACTACTGTTAAGTTTGGATTCATTATCTACTTCAATCCCCATGCTTAGGGCAATCAATTCCTGTAGAGGTATCACATGCACGTAGTCTATCTTTTTTTCTGGAATATATCCTCTAGGTCTGTCTGCAAGTTCTTCAACACGGTCATCAACGCCTTTTGTAAGTTTCCTCCCACATACAGGACATTTATAGTTTAGTTTCTTTGCTTCGCTAGGTTCTATTGGACCAAAATTACAATTTCTATGTCCAGTCCAATGGTACTTTCCATATTCAGGTGGAACTTCTATACTCATCATTATCGTAGTTGAATCTTTATTTTTTACAGCTTCAATTATTTCTCTATAGCTGGGTTTTGATAGATTGAATACTACTGCTTCTCTTCCAAGTCTATATGGGTAAGGGCTGTGGGAGTCACTAAAGCTTAGTAGGGTGTAGTTATCAAGCCAGCTTATCCTCCAATTCATTGATGGGTCGCTGCTTAAACCTGTCTCAATGGCGTATATGTTCTTAACCATGTCTTGATAACATTCTCTGATGTGGTCTACTCCGCTGAATGCTCCAAGCATGCTCCACCAAGGCGTCCACGCATGAGCAGGGAAAACCATATTCAACCTGTCAAGCTCCATAACTATCTCGACTAGTTCAGCCGGGTCCACATTAAGGATTGGTCTTCCATCAGATTCTACATCTCCATACTTTTTCACAGCTTCGGAGAGTTGTACAGCGATCTCCAAACTAGGCATAATGATTACATGATGGATCCTTCTTGATTTATTGTTAAATTGGTGTATTGTGGCTACTTCTGTTTGGATTATAAAGTATATTTCCTTATCTCTAGTAGAAACATATAATCCGTCATCAAAGTATACGAGTTCTCTTCTAAGCTCACTTATCCATTTAGGGTGGAGAGCATCACCAGTACCGAGAATGTTCAATCCTTTTATCTTAGCGAAGTCTACTAATTCAGCAATATTCATTCTCTGAGATGTAGCTCCTGAATACTTACTGTGGAGATGAAGGTCTGCGATAAGTCTCATACCAATTAATGATTCTGCTTAGCATTAGATAAAAGTATTCCTAAGACAATTACATGCTACCAATTTAATGTGAGTAAAGAAGAAAGCGTGAAGGTATGGATAACCATAACCATGACCATTTAATGTTTCGGATATACTGTCCCCGTGATTCTTGTTCTAATCTCATGTGGACGGAACTCATATCTCCCATCGCCATCTAATTATCTCAGTAATCTTGTATGGTGCCTTCGAGATTGTGGCTGGGTCAATATTTTTCTTTTCAACAATTTTTTCAAGTATTTCTTTCTCCAATATTTTGAATCCTTCAAGTTTGAGTTTGAATTCTATGGAAGACGTAATTTCTTCTACTTCTTCTCTTGTTTTAGGTCGTATTACTCCCCTCTCAGTTATTACTCCGAAGTATAATTCTATTTCTATTATTGAGGGAAGACTTTGCTTGTACTTAATGTCAGTTAGAGAGTATGCTTCTTGGAACTCTTTAATCATGGAGCTAAACTTCTCGAAGCTTCCAGAAGACATATCTATCTTCATTCTGACAACTTGGACTTTCTCAAGTACTACGAAGTATCCTAGGTAGACCTGTAGACCTCCTTCAAACTCTGGTCTCCTCCTGCCTATCCCATATATTACGAATTCTTGTCCTTCTCTGAGGAGGAGTCTCTGTGAAAGTTCTGAAGGTATAGTGATGACTAGGCTGTTTCCACTCCTCCTTATAGCACCTCTAAACACTACACTATCCTCAATCCAACTCATGCTTATGGATACCTCTTACCTCTGAGAAAATACTGAAAAAGATATATTTAAGCTAAGTAATACTTTGAGACCTTAGCTTGAATAATGCAACAAGTTTAAAATTTACGACTTGTCTTAGTTTTCAGAGAGTGATCCCTTTGCCTATGGATTCGGCTGATTCAAGTAGTGAAGATGAGCTTATCTGGCTTTTGAGACATAAGACTAGGAGGAGAATATTGTTGGCCATTGGGGATGCTGGGAGAATTAGTGCGACAGCTTTACGGGATATCCTCAAAATAAGTACAGGATCACTCTACTACAATCTTAGACAGTTAAAGGACTTCGTCAGACAAGATGAAGATAGAAATTATGTATTAACAGAAGAGGGAGAACGGGTTTACAAAGTATTGAAGGAAGGAGGCTCTCTCTCCCCAGATCTATTGAGACCAAAACCTCCAAGTACATTAATGAAGGTTGTCAGTAACATATTCTTCCCTATCTGGTTATTCTCCCCCTTATATGAGAATACTGGTCTACGGATTATAATATCCTCACTCTCAGCTATTGTGAGCTTAGTTCTTCTCATCTACACCAGGACTTCACCCTTAATATTGCATATTTATGAATCATCACCCAACATTTTCGAGATTGTAACAAAATATTTTGGAAACCTCTTAATGGTTTATCTACTAGTAACTTTTATCTCAGTATTAGTTTCAGGACGGTTATTCCACTTTAGGAGAGCTGGAAAGATTGTAGAAGCAGTGAAAACTAGCCTTCCAAGTTTAATGAATGATGAATTGAAGTTTTTCCTCTCACTTATTCCTGCATTGATTCCAATGATGTTCTATCCTGGTCTCTTAGCTTTAGATAAGTTCTTCAATCTTCACTTATTCCCTACACCTGGTACACCATACTATTATCAGATTAAAGACCTGTACCTGATTATAGCTCAATCAATAACTCTTCCATTCATGATAGCTTTAACAGCTTATGGTAGAAGGCTCAATGGCACAACCGCTGCAATCGTGATCCTCTTAGTCTACTTCATATCCCATATAGTTAGTCAATTAATCCTTGTAAGAACTCTATAAACATTACTCTTAGACATCTATCCCACTTTTAAGACAAACATTCTATAATATTTTTCTTAATTCTTCTAGGTTTAGTTCTTAGAGCTGATCCGCATCTTGGACAGTTCTTAGTATTTATTAGGAATGCTTCCTCACATCTACTACAATACTTGTAGCCCTTATTATATCTTGGAGACTTTGATCCAACTATATTGTTGAATGGGTTAAACTCTATAATGTAGTCGTCGATCTTCTTATTAAACTCGTCGAAGAACATTACCTTACCATCTATCTTTTTAGCATAT
>JAGDWP010000060.1 GCA_023269855.1 Nitrososphaerales archaeon
ACACTCAAACTCAATAAATCCCACAATACATGGGAATAGAGAAAATGGCCTAACAATCCTAATGATACGATCATAACTTTTCAGAGAACATAGATGTATTACCTTGACCGATATCTTCAATGATGATGGCCACGTTCTAACAGTTGTTTTCTCGTCTTGTGAGAGATCAAGCTTTAGGAAAAGTTTACTCATAAAATTTCAAGTCAGATACTCCTATATATCTGGAGGAAGGATTTATAATTGGATGAAGGAAGAGTTTAGAAGGAAACTGGGAGAGGCCGCATCATTCGGAGAAATATTCGAGCTAGTCAAGAAAGCTGTGGAGAAGACTCTTGGGCTCCGTAGAGCGGGATTAGAACTAGTTCTAATGGACTTACCGAATAATGTAGGTGCAATGCATGAAGTAGGAAGCAACATGATTATAATGAATGAAGCATTACTAGAAGCATTTCTCCAAGTAGCTAGAAGCAAGATTGAAGTTAACTCATATGTTTTCGTTATCCTCCTCCATGAATATCTCCACAGCCTCGGATACATAGACGAAGAAGAAGTAAGACTCCTAGTTAGAAGAATCGTATCAGAAGTATTAGGTGAAGACCATGTTACATACCATCTTGCTAGTAACTCGTTATTTGAATTGTACCCTGAACTCCAAATGATTGGTCCTGGAAGAATAGGGAGGGATACTAAGATTATTAGAGACTTCGATAGAGGGAGCACTCAATATATTGGCTAGGATCCGGTAAACTATATGTTAGCTCGATTATGAAAACTTCTATAAGCATTTATCTCAACATATTTTCTAGCTATCTTTAATGCTTTTTCAACAACTTTTAATGAGTCTTCTCCGAAAACGTAGGTTATCGGCTCTATACCATAGCCACCTCTATCAAATACAACGTCTAGGAATTGAGCTTTCTTAAATTCTTCCGATACTGATTCAATAACAGCTTCCTCCGTTTCTCTTCCAACGAGAATATTCTTCTTTGTTTCCGAATATTTTAAACCTAGAGACTTCACTGTTTCCTCCATGAGACTATCAAATTTTAGATTAATTACAGAATTCAAATGTGGTGAGAACCTCTTCACGGCAAGTAATACTTTTGCTAAATGTCTGGATCCACCAAACTCTGGTTTACTAACAGCCTTAGGTTTATCATGTAACGCTACGATTCTTCCAGGGACGCCTGCAATATCCTCAAGGGTTTTAGCATCTCTAATCGATTCAACAATGTTTACAGCTACTTGAGGCATTACATTCACGAAATACCTTGACTCTTCAATCAATTTAACAGCTTTCTCTAATCTAGCTAACACTTGAATCCTCTCAGTATCCTGAAGACCTATCTTCTTCTGTAAACAGATCTCACATGACGAAAGCTGTGGATACATTCTCCTATGATAATCGCAGAAGACTCCTCTAGATAATGCATCCATCCAGAAAGAATATAGGGTAAGAGTAGTCCTGACGGGATCACGCAGTATATCTCTAGTGATTAGCTTTACTAAAGAATTGATTTCGTCAATGTTTAGACCCATGTCTAACAGTGTCTTGACATACGTGCTCTTAGGCTTTGAGAGAAGCTGGCTTATGGCAGACTGTGTTAAACCTAGAACACTAGCAATCTTTAATTGACTATAACCTAGAGACTTGAGCTCATAGCTTACCAATCCTCTAAAAGCTGGTAAGAAACTCTTACTCATCATCTCGCATGGAGGCATCATCCATCTCAAACTCCTAAGATGAAATAAGATTCACTAGCTTTTATTGTCTATCCAATAACCTAAGACAAGACATTGAAAAGATACCGTTAAGAACTTAGAAGCTTAATTGAATCCAACCTCTCAACCAATTATAGAATGGAACAAATATATTATTCCAAGTTGGTAAAGTAAAGTCTTGAGGGATTACTAGAATATTCTTAAATATTCCAGAACAATATGTTAAGCAGGCGTTAGGAGAGAGGCGCAGGATAAAGTGAAGCACAAGCCTCCGAAAGATAGGAAGTTTGGTAAAGGGGTTGTGAAGTGTAAAAGGTGTGGAACCACCGTCGGGGTTATTCGTAAATATAAACTCTTTCTATGTAGAAGATGCTTTAATGAAGTTGCGCCTAGCTTGGGCTTCAAAACTTATGAATAAAATATCCTGATTATTAGAACTCTGCACCATTATGAGTAACCTGAGAATTAGAGATTAATTAATTGCCTTTAATAGGCTTGAAAATGTTGTAGTACAGCTTGAGATAACTGTATAAATGGATCAGTGTAGTCGGAACGATCCCCCTGTTCTATCTATCTCTTGAATTTAACTTCTTCCATGCAGTCCTCCTTGAGTAACGAATAATTAATTAGATGGTATAGTTATTTGCAGGTTTAGGATAGATGAGATGAGTAGGGACTTGGTCTCAGGGCTCTTCACAACATTGCAGAACAACGAGGCGGTTAGGAATAGAGAGTGTATTTACTATGCTAGCAAGCTCATAGCTAATATTCTCAGGGTTCTCCAAAGACATGGATACATAGGTGCATTCGAGTATATTGAAGATGGAAGAGGCGGGAAATTCAGAATACAGCTTCTAGGTAGAATTAACCGTTCCGCACCTATTAGACCCAGGTATAGTGTAAGGAAAGACGAGTATGATGAATGGGAGAAAAGATATCTCCCGAGCAGAGATGTCGGCATACTAATAGTCTCAACGAATAAAGGAGTACTCTCACACATAGAGGCCAAGAAGATGAATATTGGTGGAAAGCTCTTAGGATACGTTTATTAGAGGTGGGTATGGTTTGCCGCTTATAATTGAAGAAGTAGAAATCCCAGATGGAGTAGATGTTGAAGTCTCCACTCCAGCTATTGTCAAAGTTAAAGGTAAGCTCGGAGAATTAGTTAACAATTTTTCACATACTGGAGCAAAAATCGAGCTGGATGGAAGAAAAATTCTTGTCAAGTATCTTGGGAGAGGTAGAAGAGCTAAGTCCATGATTGGGACAATTACTTCACTAATTAGAAATATGTTTATAGGTGTTACTCAAGGATACACATATAAACTGAAGATAGTGTCTACGCATTTTCCAATAAGCGTGAAAGTTCAGGGAGACACAGTGGTAATAGAGAATTTCATCGGGGAAAGATACACTAGGAAAGCTAAGATAGTTGGAGTAGGAACCAAAGTCAGAGTTCAGGGTGAAGAAATAATAGTTACAGGTATAGATAAGCAGGCTGTGGGACAGACTGCAGCTAACATAGAAGCTGCAACAAAGATTACGAGAAAAGATTTGAGAAAATTCCTAGATGGAATTTACCTGTTTGAGAAAAAGGTGGGTGTTGAATGAGCCCAGTCAAGATACCTAGTAGAGTTAAAAAGATGAAGAATAAACGTCCGAGATTTGTCCGTCAAGAAAGTTGGAGATATGTTAGATTGAAGCCTGTATGGAGGAAGCCTAGAGGTAAAGACAGTAAGATGAGACTTCAAAGGAGTGGGGTCCCTCAGCTCGTAAAAGTAGGATACAGAACACCTCGAAAATATAGAGGTCTACATCCTAGTGGATTCAAAGAAGTAATCGTTTACAGAGTTGAAGACTTAGAAGGGTTAGACCCTACAATACATGCTGTAAGAATTGCGGGGTCAATCGGTAAATTAAAGAAGATAAGGATAATGGAGGAAGCGGGGAAAAGAGGTTTGAAAGTATTGAATCCAATAGCTATAACTGTTCCTGAAGCTGAAATACCCGAGATAATCTCCCCTGAAGAAATTAAAGAGGAAAGTGGGGAAGGCGGAGGGTTGAGGGAAGATGCCGGCTAAGCTTGAGCTTCAGAAAAGACTTGCAGCAGATTTAATGAAGTGTGGAGAAACTAGAGTTAGATTCGATCCTGAGAGGATTGATGAGATAGCTGAAGCAATAACTAGAGAGGATGTCAAGAGGTTGATCGAGGACGGAGCAATCTATAAAGTTCATGCTAAAGGCGTGAGTAGAGTTAGAGCACGGGAAAGAGAAGAGAAGAAGAGAAGTAGAGGTCATGGGAGTAGGAAGGGGAAGAAGCATAGTGTAGTTTCTAGAAAAGAGAGATGGATTTTGAAGGTTAGGACGCAGAGAAAGAAGCTTAAAGAATTGAGGGAGAAAAAGTTGATTGAGCCTTCAACATATAGGAGGGTTTATAGAATGGTTAAAGCTGGAGCATTCAAATCAGTAGCAGACATGCTAGCCTACCTAGAGGCGAATAAACTGATCAGGAGGCCGCTTCTATGACTGCACAGAAAATCTTGAAGAGGAGGCTGCCCAGAAGGAGGAAGCAAGGGCTCACAGACTATAGAGTACGTTTGAAGCTTGTCAAGTCAGGTTTACCTAGATTAGTTGTCAGGAAGAGTAATAGATATATAACCATCCAAGTAATCGAGTCTAGAGCAGGTGGAGATAAGACACTTTTAACAGTAACTTCTAAGCATCTTCTAAAATATGGTTGGAGAGCTAGTACAAAGAATCTCCCAGCAGCTTACCTAACAGGTTTCCTGGCAGGACTAATCGCTAAAAAGAAGGGTATAGAAAAAGCCATAGTTGACCTCGGATTATATACACCTGTAACATGGTCTAGATTGTTTGCTGCTGTTAAAGGGTTTAGAGATGCAGGTATAGAAGTACCCGTAAGCGAGGAGAAACTGCCTGACGAGGAAAGAATAAAAGGTACCCATATACAGGAATACTTTCAGATGATTAAGGAGAAAAATATTGAAACTACCCAGTTTTCAAAGTCACCCGAAGAAGTTTACAGTACATTGACTAAACATTTCGAAGAAGTTAAAGAGAGAATTGAGCAAGGTGTAATTGAGGCATGAGTAGTTCAAGCGAATGGGTTCCTAGAACAAAGATTGGAAAGATGGTTGCTCAAGGACAGATAACATCAATAGATGAAATATTCGCAAACCATTGGAAGATAACTGAACCTGAGATAGTTGATGCACTATTACCAGGACTTGAACAAGAAGTTATAGATATAAAGCTTGTACAAAAGCAGACTGATGCAGGTGAACGTAGTAGGTTTAAAGCAATCGTAGTTGTAGGTAATAGAGACGGATACGTAGGTCTCGGAACAGGTAAATCCGTTCACGTAGTCTCAGCAATTGAGAAAGCGATTAGGAGTGCTAAGATCAATCTAATCCCTGTCGTTAGAGGATGCGGTAGCTGGGAATGTTCATGTGGTACAGAGCATAGTCTACCCACTAAAGTCGAGGGAAAATGGGGAAGTGTAAGAATACAGCTTTTACCAGGTCCCAGAGGCTTAGGCATAGTAGCTGGAGAAACAGCAAAGATAGTCTTAGAATTAGCTGGAGTAAAAGACGTTTGGACCAGAACCTTTGGAGAAACTAGGACAACTCTATCTTTTGCAGGAGCAACATACATGGCCTTAAAGAATACTAGCAGGATCGTTCTACCAACACTGTGGAGGCAGACATAAAGGGATCCATCTTTCTAAACTCTTCTCAGACCACTTCTTCTCCATAGATTACGAAGAGTTTCTTGAAAAATCCTTACTATTTAGGTTTAGACTCCGCATTTTCTAGAGAAATTTATTAGAAACTTTAATTGTTTAGCTTTAGAAGTCGAGAGATGGTAATCTATGTCTGTAGGGGATAACGCTGGATGCTACTTGGTTATCAGAATTAGGGGAAGTGTAAAAGCTAGCCGAGAAGAAATTGATACTCTTAGAATGCTTAACCTACCACGAGCTAACTATGCAGTCTTTGTTCCAAAGAATCCCAGTTTTGAAGGGATGCTGAATAAGGTATCCCATTACATTACATGGGGTGAGCCAACACTAGAAACCATAAAGAAGCTTCTAAAACATGCTGAATTCAATGGACGAATAAAACTATCTAATGAAAATGTTTCCAGGCTAGGATATAGCAGCTTGAAAGATTTTGCAGAAAAAATACTAAGAGGTGAAGTAACATTGAACAAGTTGAGAGATAAAGGGTTGAAACCATACTTGAGACTGCATCCACCGAAGAAGGGATTCAGGAGAACAATTAAGAAATCATTCCAATCAGGGGGAGAATACGGCTACCGTGGAGAAAAAATAAATGAGCTGGCTATTAGAATGTCTTAAAATATGCTCTAGAACGTCTGTTAATTAATTCTTAATAAATGACCTCTAAGAGCAAATTTTAAACATCCTCCCCAATTTTTTATGTATGCAAGCTTTCTTAGGAAAATTTTAATAACATAATCTAGCTATAACTATTGAAGGCTGCAGGTGTTGAGAATATGTCCATCAGGTGTCCTAAATGCGGTAGCAGTAACGTCATCGGTTATATGGGGGAGTGGGAATGCATGAGTTGCGGATACAAGTTTACAATCTCTAAAAAAATAGTGCAAGAAGCTGTAAGCCCTGTTAAGGTAGAATACTCCTCCATTGAGCGGAGGACGCACCCATTGGCTTATAGGTTTGGGTACGCATTTTTATGGTTGCTAACAATTATAATGTACTCTATACCTTGGGCCAGTCTCGACGGAGAAGTGTATACTGGATGGAGTTTTACAGTTCCTTTTTCTTTTACATACTTGATTGGAATTCTACTCGGCTTAATCGTTCTTGTAATTAAATTCAAGCCAGTTACGATGACGGTAATAGCAGGTATTATGATGGTTTTAGGCGTATTAGGGGCTACATTTGGATATGCGATAGGAGGGATATTTGCTGGTTTATTTGTGCGTCAACTAGAGATAGAAGCAGGTCTTCCTCTCGCTTTCATCTTATCGATAATATATATGATTGTAGGAGCATACATATGTAAAAGAATAAGAGAGAAGTCGCAGCTTATCAATAAAGTAGCTCATAAAGAATCTAAAGGAGGGAGAGGGAAGTGGATAGCTGCATTGATAATTATATTCTTTATAGGAGCATTCTTAGGATATTTGGCTGGATACGCTCCAGCAACTATCCAAACCGTTACGATGACTATAACAATAGAGAAGACTATCGCAGGAACAGCTTTAACCTCTCCAGCAGCTACTGAGGGAGGTTTAGTTATGCGGATAGGAGAGCCTGTAAGGTTAAGGGGTTGGGAGCTACTAGTTGACTATGTCAAAATTGCAGACTACATAGTAGAGATCGATCATTTTGCCGATTATTATAAGCCTAAGGAGGGTATGAAGTTTGTCGTAGTGAATATTAAGGCTAAGAACGTAGGAGAAGATGCGAAAAAAGATGATGTCTTCATTGATTTCATACTGGTCACGGATAAGGCAAATTCTTATGATGAGATCGATACATGGGATTTAGAGGATATGTGGTCTTACGAGATAACTGCAGAAGTTAAAGAAAAAGCTCTAGAGTATAAGGATTTTCCATCTTATGAGCTGATACCACCGAATGTTTATTCGAAAGGAACTATACTCTTCCAAATACCAGTTGATGAGAAACCAGTTGCATTATACTTCCGAGTCGGTGAACTATACCCCACATTTGTAATAGTGCCTCTAAAGTAAAAAAGGGCTTAAAGCTTTTAAAGAATCGCTAACATCTTCTTTTTCTCAAAACCCTCAAATTTTTTATGGTTTCCTGCATGGATAGAGGTATTCTGTCAGCTTCAAGGCTTCATCTATAAATTTATAAAGCTTCATAAGTTTAACAGTATCGGGTTATGGCCCCTAAAGTAGTGATGCTCATAGATCTCTCAGATGGTAAGAATAGTTTACTGATACCTTTAGTGAGGGATGTTTCACCGCACCAGTTAAAGATAATTGAGATAATATATGAGAGACCATACAATGTCTCACAGCTGGAGAAGATTTTAGGAAGACATAAAATGGCCATCTACAATTCTATAAAGAGTTTGATGTTAAAGGGAATGGTTAAGCAAGCAATATATATCTCAAAACATAACATTGGGAAAGCATCTCTCAGAAAATATTACTTCCTAGCAGACAATATAATAACGAGACATGGCCCCTCCAGAAGATATACACATAGAGAGCTGGAAAAGATATTCAAACATGATGATGAAGAGATAATAAGACAGATACGTATAGCCAACGCAACACTCATGATATCATCACCAAACCCAGTCAAGCAGGCAATGGGGAGAAGGATCCTCCAAGAGCTTAGAGACTACCAACATCAAGGGCCATAGAATTTTGGCTTGCCCACCCGCCAACGAAATTCTATGACCCCCACTTGATAACATCTCATGCTCCTTGCAGTGTCTGGTGCGGTGTCTTCCAGCTGCTTAGGGTTTGGAGTGGGTTGAGGCTTCATATTTTATGGATTGAGGCTCCGAGGCATAAAGTTTTCCAAAGCCTAGAGAATGCTTCAGCTTTCCAGAGTCTCTAAAATATGGGGCCACAGCTTTTAGAGTGGAGACGCTGAGTCTAGCTTATCCCTTCATAGTTTCCTATGCTTTTCTCAATTTTTACGCTTGTAACATGCAGGTTCTAGCAATCCTTAACATGTTAAGCATCAATATTTATCCAGCTCCCTCCCAGAGTTTATGAAGCCATGGCCTCTAAGACTCCTGAATGGCCCCCAGCCCGTCTATGGATATGGTTTCTAGAAAGGTCTTGTATCAGTCTTTAAGGAGTCTCCACCATTCAGGCTTATCCTCTTTCCTAAGCTCTTCTACAGCTTCAGCTTCATTTGAGCGTAGACCATAAAGTAGGTCTTCCAGCATTGCCTCAGCTATGATGGGTAAGTTATCTATCCATGAAGGCTTCAAATCTACACCCTTCATCCTCAAGAGTTGTCTAGTCTGGTAGCATGAAGCGTCTGCTGGAAGTATCTTGATTCTTTCAATCTTAAGGTCTGGGTCTCTTCCACAGCTTAGAAAGCATAGGCTCCGAATTATCCATATCACGTGGAAAGGTCTCGAGTAATGATCTAACACTAGATGGATCTTTCCATTCCTATAGAACTGGATTGCTACACCTTCAACACCTTCAAAGTGTAGAGTGAATCTACCTTTATCTATCTCGGAGAGACTTATCTCTTCATCTAGAGAATTTGAATATTCATATACCTTCCCAAAATTGTATTTTCCTATTAACCAAGTATCAAATGTCATTTACTACTATTCAAGTTTTGTTTATAGTAGAATAAATACTTTATCAGTGAACGGTTCAATATGGTTTTAGCCTGAGTGATTATCTTCTCTCTGTATTACTCTAGAGATGTTCTGGGTATTTTTGTTTGGGTTAGTTGAGAGAAACATAGCGTGCTATAGTTTGTTCACTTAGTTATATGAGGTGATTGTGAATGGGTGTTAGAGGAAAGAACATACCTGTAACATTAGATGAAGAGACTTGGAGGATTCTCAAGAAACTTTGCAGATTGAGGGGGGAGCCTATGAGCGTCTTCATACGTAGAGCTGTAAGGAAGGAGATGGCGAGGCTTGGAGCATTAGACGACGAGACAAAACAAGCTCTAGAGCTTGTGAAGACTCAAACGTAAAAATGGTTTAGATGTGGGAAAAGAAAAGAGGTGATCCGTACTCCATGAGTAATGAAGTAGATGTTGGATTTAAAGTTTCCCATGTATGCGGAAACCCTAATTGTGATTGGTCACCGAAGAAGAACATTCATGGAATAGATGTTGAGTTTGATGGTAAAGCATTCACATTCAAGTATAATGATAGAATTGCTGGGCCATATCCTGATATCTATCAGCTTGAACCTTCAGAGCTTGCTGAAAAGTTAGGCATTGAAAATGAGAAAGCATCTTTCGCAAGAATGACGGCCCTCCAAATATATCAGGATAGAGAATACGGTATTGAAGATTTAGTTAATATTTTAGGTTTAACAGTGAGGCATGATGACATAAATAAGGTTATAACATTTCTAGTGATGCTTTCAGCTTTCACACCCGACAACCAGCTTAACCTAAGCTTTAGAGCAGAGTCGTCTACTGGAAAATCCTACCTACCATTACAGATATCGATGCTATTCCCTCAAGACAGAATCGTTAAGATCGCTTACTCAAGCCCGACCGCATTCTACCATGATAGAGGCGTTATAGATGAGGAGACAAAAGAAGTTGTAATAGACCTTGAGAAGAGGATCCTAATCTTCCTAGACCAACCGCATGACCAGCTACTCGAAAGATTGAGACCGCTCCTCTCACATGACCAGAAGGAGCTCCACTATAAGATCACGGATAAACGTGAGAAGTCTGGGCTTAGAACTAAGAACGTGAAGATTGTAGGTTTCCCAGCAGTTATCTTCTGTACTGGCAGGCTTAGAGTAGATGAGCAGGAAGCTACTAGGATGATAATCCTCTCACCAGAGGTTTCTCAAGAAAAGTTTAGAGAAGCAATATACTTGAAGGCATTGAAAGAAGCTGATAGAGAAGCTTTTGAAGAATATGTTGAAGAAGACCCTAAGAGGAAGGCTCTCAGAGAAAGGCTGAGAGAGATCTCTAGAGAATGTGTAGGAGAGATTAGGATCCCTGACCCAGAGAAGGTTGCTGAGAGGTTCATTAAGGGTAGGAAGGTTTTGAAGCCTAGGCATATGCGTGATATCGAGAAGATCATCAACCTAGCTAAGGCCATGGCCCTACTGAACTATAAACATCGAGAGACTGAGAAGAATGGAGATAGACTCATCATATATGTTTCAGAGAAGGATGTGGACACGGCTTTCAAGCTGTGGAGCGAGATTGAAGTAGCTCAGGAGCTTAGCCTTCCACCATTTACTCTGGAAGTCTTAGAGAAGGTTATAAAACCGTTAGCTGAAGAGAACCTTAGAAACTATGGTATAATAGGAGCTACTCGGAGCGAGATTCTCGAAAGATTCCTACAAGTATTCGGTAGACCTCTATCTAGAACGGTCTTAGACAAAGAGATTCTACCAGCCCTCGTATCTACAGGGCTAGTAGATTTAGAACCTCATCCTAAGGATAAGAGGAAGACTTTAATAGTACCTCTAACTCTTAGAATAGAAACTTTACCCCACCCTGAGATCCCACATATCTCCGAAAAGGTTATATCTGAGGCTGAGAAGCTAGAATATAAACTTGATCAGAGATATGTGGGATTTCAGGGTGGGGTAGAATCTAAGGATAAGGAGCTTAGCGACTTTAAGCATGATGAAACCATGTATGCAGACCGTGGGGTAGTATCCGAGGATAAGGAGCTAGAATATAAGCTTCCAGAAGAAGCCATGTGGAGACCAGGACATGGCCCCTGTGAATACTGTGGAAGAGAGGTTTCTAAAAGATTTGCTGTGATGACTAGGCATGGTGTAAAGTTTCTATGCAGAGAGTGTGCATCTGAGGTGGTATCCTAATGATTGATGGAAAGTCTGGGTTTAAGTCTAAAACTATAGCCTCCCCACCAATAGTCTTCAAACTATTCAGAGACAGTAAAGGAAATAGCTGGTTCACTATTGAAGTGAAAGCTGAATCTCTTCAAGAAGTTAGAAGCTTAGTTGGATCACTGGAGAAATGGGCTATAGCTTTAGTTTCCATGAACATGACCCCTGTTAAGGATTCAGGAGATGATAGGCATGTCTGAGAAGGTTGAGAGGGTAAGCGTAGCCATTGAAGATTCTCAACCAATATCGTTAAAGATTGCTAGGACATCTAGGGGTCAATATAGATGGGAGATAGCTGTGAAAGGATTAACCCTAGAGGAGGTTGTGGAGAAGATTCAGAAGATTGATGAAGAGTGCAAGTCTAGATTCACAGCTTCATCAACCGATACTATGGCATCGGCCCCTAAACAATCAATAGAGAGTGAAAACCTGCTTCCAGCACCTGCATTCTCAATAAAATACCGAGGCCATGTCCTAGGAAAGATAATTCTGGAGAGAGATAAGACGTTCATAAGAATTGATGAATCTGTTAAAGTTAGACTAGACGATCCAGCTATAAAAAACTTTCTAATACCGAAAATAATTAACCCAATACTTGAGAAGTATCGAACCACATTCAATCCACTAGTAAAAGATGGATCCCTAAGTGAACTCGTAATAAATACTGGTCTCATAGGTGAAGATGCAGATTCATTCGTGAAAGCTGTTAGATGGGCCATAGCGAAAGCCTATGCTAGACCGCTTCAATCTAGTAGGAGGGATAGGGGCCATGACCAAAAAGTATAGATGTGAATACTGCGATAACGTATTTACATCCAGACGTAGCCTTAGACTGCATATGATGATTACGCATTCCTCAGAATATTTTAGACCGCTTAGAGAGATAGGCATTCTGTGGGAGTCGGAGCTACTGCTTAGATGCCCAGAATGTAGTAGAACATTTGCGACAGTCAAATACTATACAATGCATTATCTGGTAAAACATCGTGGAGGCCATGACCAGAATGGTCCGCAACACTAAACTATTAATGAGGAGGGTTTCATGCAGTGCATGTGATAGAGACGATGTCCCCATATATCCGCTCCCCTACTATGATAGCTTCGGAGACCAAGTAAACCTATGTGAAGTCTGCATCAAGACTGGATATGAGATCTACCAGAAATACTTGAAGTGGACTAAATCCAGGATTCTAGGATCGAGTGGAAGCATTAAAGGGGTTGAGAACCTTAAAAGCTATAGGAGGCTTAAAAATAGAGCAATGGCCCTTGAAGGAGGTCAGACAACTCTTGGAGAATAAAGTATCTTCTGATACTCCGCTAGTCTATGTGAAGTATATAGATCACTTACTGTATAGGAGTATGGCCCCCTCAAATGTTAGACCAGCTGTTAGAGAGACTGTTGGATGGCTAATGCATGAAGATGATTACGCTATATGGATAGTCTGGGATAAGTGTGTTAAGCCTAGTAGGTATGTGAAGCTCGACCCATCATCTGGGCTAGTAATTGTTAAGAGCAGCATACTAGAGATTAGGAGGATTAGTTAACCATGCCTTCTAGACTCTTCTTCGAGAAACCTTCTAAGAACATACTCTACGAGGTGGCTCATATTCCTAAACTCTGGATGCTCCTTAAGGAACTTCTTAGCTTCTCTAAAAACTTTCTCATCTATACTGAATGTTCGATAGATCTTAGCCAATTAACTTTCCACCCAACATATTATATGAAAAAATGTTATATATCCCTTTCCCTAACTAAGTAGGTGATGGAAAAATTGGTTGAGAATATAGGAATTCCAAGCGATGCAACCGTCATAAAGTCGACGGAAACCTATGAACTGCTTGAATCGAAAAATTTAAGCAAGCTCATAGTTATAGTGTCTAGGGGGCCAAGTGGGAGAAGCTTACGTAAACCTATAATAGCATACGTGAATGCTCAGCCATCAAAGATGACTGAGATAATAGTAGATTACATTGTTAGAAGCCTTTCTATAAACTATTCAAGCCTCCTCAAAAACTTCTTCGAGAACAGTTCATTGATGAAGCTTGCAGAATACCTTTACAGGAGGAGGAGTGGAAGCTTAAAGACTCTCCAACAATACACATACTTTACACTGAGGTTCTCAAACTGGATAGGTAAGAGTCCAGACCAGCTGATAAGTGAATGCTTCGATCAGGAAGGCTTAAGAGATGAGAAGACGGTAGCTGAGACGGAGAAGCTTATAGACTTATGGCTTGGAGAACTTGAAGGCCATGGTCTCGCAAGGAATAGCTTAAGTATTGCAAGGGCAGCTGTAAAAACATTCTATGGAGTGAACGGGGTAACACTTAGCATACCTAAGACTGGAAGGATAACTGTATCATACCATGATAGAGCTCCAACACCTGAAGAGCTTCAGAAGATACTGGAGATAGCTGACCTTAGAGGGAAAGTAATCGTTTCGATGCTTGCTCTCGGAGGCTTCAGGATAGGGACATTGACTAAGCTGAAGTATAGACATGTTAAACACGACCTTGAGAGAGGAGTAGTCCCAATCCACATACATGTTGAAGCTTCTATAACGAAGGGTAAATACCATGACTATGACGCATTCATAGGTGCGGAAGCAGTAGAGTATCTAAAGCTATACCTTGAGCAGAGGAGGAGAGGGACTGAGAAGATTCCACCAGAAAACATAACAGATGAATCTCCACTGATAAGAACATATAGTAGAGAGGTTAAGCCTTTAACGGAGTATCAACTATTCCGTATAGTTCACAACCTATACATTAAAGCTGGGCTATGCAGTAAGATAGGTGGAAGCAGGTATGACTTGAGAGTCCACTCACTTAGGAAATACTTTAGAACCCAGCTGGCAGCATTGGGAGTCCCATCAGACTACATCGAATACATGATGGGCCACACTATATCGACTTACCATGACATAAAGATGAAGGGTGTCGAGTTCCTGAGAAACATATATGCTTCAAGCGGTCTCTCAATCAAACCTAAAACAAAGATAAGCAAACTTGAGATACTTAAAGAATTTGCTAGAACACTCGGACTAAACCCTGAAGAGATATTCACTAGAGAAGCATTATCCAAACCATGGAGAACAGTAATGGCCCCCGACGAGATAGTTGAAGAGCAGACAATCATACTACAACAGAGAATACGTAAACTACTAGGCTTAGACACAAACTATTCAGAATCAACTTCTAGACATGGATTAATTCTTATTAATTGCTAGAATATTTAAGATGGTGAGATTAGTTGCCGACGAGGTTTAGGAAAGTTAGGAAGAAGAGAGGCAGTAGGACGCATGGTTGGGGGCAGATAGGACAGCATAGAAAGACTGGAGCGAAAGGTGGACATGGAGAAACAGGGAAACATAAACATAAGTGGACATGGGTGTTAAGATATAATAGAGATTATTTTGGAAAACATGGATTCTTCAGACCTAATAGGAGAGAGATTAAATCTATAAACCTGCTACAGCTAATGACTTTAGTGGAGAACCTCGAGGAAAGAAACGAGATGAAGACTAAAGATGATAAATTGATTGTAGATTTGAATTCTATGGGTATTAAAAAGATCGTTGGAGGAGGTAGAGTCTACAAACCTTTAATCGTGATTGTCGATAATTGGACCAAGACTGCTGAAGAGAAGATTAAAGAAGCAGGGGGAGATATAGTTAAACCTGAAGAAGTAAAGGTGTAAAAGATTGCCGAGTGCCCGTGAGATAGTCAAGGAGATTGGAAGATATTTTCCAGAAGTTGCGAAACCTGTTAGAAAACTTGGTTTAGGTGAGAGATTCCTCTGGACTGGGTTAGTCTTAGTTGTATACGTATTAATGAGTCATACATTCCTCTATGGAGTACCTCAAGCAGCTAAACTATCCCAACAGAACCCTATAATCCTCAACATAATATTCGCACAACGTATGGGGACATTAACGACACTGGGAATAGGGCCGATAGTTACAGCGGGATTAATCCTCCAATTACTGGTAGGCGCACAGATAATAAAGCTAGACCTATCGAAACCTGAAGATAGAGCAGTGTTTACAGCCGCTAGTAAGATATTCTCCGTAGTTGTAACAGTATTCGAGGCCGCAGTATTCACTTTCTCTGGAATGCTGGGACAAATGGACTTCAATACTCAGATACTTGTGTTTGTACAGCTTGTCGCAGCTACAACCTTGATAGTATTAATGGATGAGCTTGTCCAGAAAGGCTGGGGGCTAGGAAGCGGTGTAAGCTTATTCATCGCTGTTGGAGTAGCTGAAAACATTATTGTAAGTCTCTTCTCACCAATAATTCTCCCAGACGGATATTATCAAGGAATAATCCTAGCCCTAATCCAGGCAGGCATCTCAGGAAAGCCTATATCACCACTATTAGTGAGAGGCCAGTTTCCAGATGTTCTCGGCCTAGTCAGCACGTTCCTCCTACTCCTCTTCATAATATATCTTGAAGCTATTAGAGTTGAAGTACCAATCCAATATGCAAGATATTCAGGTTTCGCAGCAAAGTACCCTATCAAGTTTCTATATGTTTCTAATATACCAGTCATCTTTGCTTCAACAGTATTCACAAACATATACTATCTTTCAAGCATAGTGTGGAGTAGATTCAACATGGATAACAGTAACCCATTCCTAAACATTATAGGCATGTTTAACTCAACTAGATATATTGAAGATAGAATGCTCACCCCGATAGGAGGGTTAGCATACTATGTGACCTCACCATACAATATACATGGCGTTATCCATGATCCTGTAAAATCCTTAGTGTATGCTTTAATAATGATTGGGTTCTGCTTACTATTCGCAAAATTCTGGGTAGATATAGGTGGGTTATCTCCAACTCAGGTTGCAGACCAGTTAGTGAAAGCAGGTATGCAGGTTCCAGGATTTAGGAGAGCACCCGCAACTATTGCTAAACTAATTGAGAAATATATCTCCACTGTTACAGTTCTAGGAGCACTAGTTGTAGGCGCTGTAGCTGTCTTCGGAGACTTCTTCAACGTATTCGGTGGAGGGATAGGTATACTCCTATTAACTGGAATTCTCTATCAATACTATCAGATACTCGTAAGAGAGAGATTGACTGAAATGTATCCAGCTCTAGGAAAAATATTAGGAGAAGAATAATGTTAAAGCTCTCATTAATCCACTTTCTTCTAGAAATTCTCTCTAGAGATAGTCAGCTTGGCTATATTTCTTTATAAGGTGGAATATCATTAATCATAGAGGAGAAGATGAATTCAATTATTGAGATTTTAATGTTAGCTGTTCTCGTCAGCGTTGCGACTAATCTCATTCGGAGAAAATTAATCTCTAAAGAAGATACTTTGAAGATGGCTGAATCCCAGTTATACAAGAAAACCTTACTAGAAGCTAGGAGGAAAGGTGATGAGAAACTTATCCAGAAACTCATGAAGAAGCAGGAATATTACCAGAAGATAGATGCTCAGATAGCTAAGAAGAACATTATCACATTGTTTGCGACATTGGCCATGTTCTACGCAGCATACATCTTCCTCGCACAAGTATATGGGAACGGCGTTGTAGCTAATCTTCCAGCTGATCTCGTAATACCATTCATATCATATGGTAATCAGTTAACAGTTGCAGGATGGTTCATCATCTCTCTAATAGCAGCTGGGTTACCTATATCAAAGATACTAGGAGTAGGAGGCATGCCTGAAATAAGCAAGGAAGCTGAAAAGAAAATTAGAGAATAATATCGCTTTTCAATTTAAACTAAGAATAATTGAAGGGAATTAGATAAATATAGTGGATTATCGTATTGAATGCTAAGGGTATGAGGCGGAGTCTTAGAACTAGGTCGAGGAAGAAGAAGTACGTGAGGACTCCTGGTGGGAGGACTGTAATACATTTCGAGGATGAGAAGAGAGACTTCCATCACTGTGCAAGATGCGGTGCTATAATTCACGGTATTCCAAGAGAGAAAGATTACAAGCTTACACACAGTGAGAGAACTGTAGAGAGATATTACGGAGGCGTGCTATGCCATAACTGTCTTGACCAGTTAATTAGAGACCAAATATATCTTGAATGGTCTAAGATTTAGAATATGAAGATCGTCTAATTATATTGATTTCGAGATCTTGAAATATTCTTTTACAGCTTGTGCAACTATCCTGTAAACTGCTGTTATGTTTAAATTGCTTGTATCAAGAATTAAGTGGAAAGGTGTATAGTCTTTCCCAATCTCAACTCCATACAATCTCCTATATATTTCAGCGCTTTCAAGATCCCTCTTCCTCAATAATTCTCTAGCAGCTTCCGGGTCGACATGACTCCTCTTCACAAGCCTTTGTATTCTAACTTCTTCAGATGCCTTCAACCACACATTGAATCCATGAGGGTAAAGCCATGGAAGTATCCAGCTATCTATTACTACTTGGCCTCTCTCAGCATACTCTAATAACTTCTGGTCAACCAGCCTATCAAACTCTGGGTTACCCATTCTTTCTTCTAGAAATCTTAATCCATCTTCTGTCTCCCACCATGCTTTTCCTGAGGGTTTATACCCTCTCTCTTTAGCAAGTAACTTTAATCCATCCCCACCTGAAACATACTTTAAACGGAACGTTCTCGCAAGCCTTCTCCCCAAAGTACTCTTACCCGTCGCTGCGAATCCACTTATACAGATGACTATCTTCTTCTCCATATTCAATAACCTCTACTACGAATTTATTAACATTCAAGAATCTGAATAACATACATTTCTTGGTAGATTATAGTAGTTATCTTTCACGTCTCGGTTCAGAGTCTAAGTATATTAATAAGCTCAGTAACTAAGACTACTAGAAGTTTCGGTTGAAATATTAGCTCTAGCCTAGGTATAGAGGGTGAATTCAATGAAGGAGGAAATCGGTAGAATTGTAGTGAAGACGGCTGGTAGGGAAGCCTCTAAAAAATGTGTTATAGTCTCGATAATGGATAAGAATTTCGTTGTTGTTACTGGTCCTAAAAGTTTAACCGGAGTAAAGAGGAGAAGAGTAAACATATCACATCTAGCTTTTACACCTTACAAGATAGATATCAAGGAGAATGCAAGCGATGAAGAAGTATTAAAGAAGATAGAAGAGGCAGGACTACTCGACTACATGCGTCAGCATGTTAGAGTACATCCAAAAGCTTTACCACTACCTACAACATAACCAAGCAATTATTTGACTACATAAAATCATCTAGAATTAGTTAAGCCATCAACATTATAAGTAGACACAACTTCAAGAGAATAGAATAGAAATTTCCATATCTTGAATAGAGTATGTAACATTGCTCTAAACAAGGTATAACACAAACGTATGATGTTCATACTGATTTCTTCTAAATAATTTTTTACTGCTTCAACTAAACTGGTTCTCAACAATGCAGGTAATTGTAGTAAGCTTTGAACAGAACCAGTTAGATTAACGTGGAGAGCTCTCAAGCTGATAGAAAGTTATTGTAGAATCTAACATATATACTCCTGCTTGAAGAGATTAGATATAACAACCATCGCCTGACATACGCGTGTTCATCAATCATGATCTTCACACTAATCATAGATTGTTCGAGGGGAATATTTTCGATGTTATACTGTTAAACACATTATGTGTAAAAACCATTACGATATCAGATGAAGTCTATGAGAAGCTTGAGAGGCTCAAAGGGTTGGAGGAGTTTCCCCGAGCTTACAGACCAGCTTATAAAGAGCCACGTCTCCATAAGAATTGAGAAGCTGTTAGAGCCTTTCTACCATTGATGGTAAAGTCCGAGAACTCATGGAGAACACAGAGAAAATTAGAAAGAGACTTTAAGGTGAGGTTTCTCGAAGCTAGTTCTGGACAAGCTTTCTAATAGCTCTTAAGTGAGATGGTTAATCAGTTATAGTATACTTGAAAAAGGTCTGAATTACTCCTTTATCAATATTATTTGTAGATGCTAAGGCTTTCGAAAGGATCTTGAATCCTCATTCTTCACTTTTTAATACTGGTCTCTTAAATGTATGTGATGGAAGATTGATGGATAAGGTTTTAAGCCCTCCATGGATGGTTGAGTCGAAGCTTCTCGTCAGGATCGAAGCGGAGACTGATCCATCTATCGGTGAAGATCCTTACAATAGATCTCTAGAGAGACACATTAAGCTTGGTGTAGTAAATCTTGATAAGCCTAGAGGACCTACAAGCCATGATGTTACAAGTAGAGTCAAGTCTCTGCTAGGTGTAGAAAGAGCTGGACATGGTGGAACGCTTGACCCCGCTGTTTCAGGAGTGTTACCCATTCTTCTCGATGAAGCTACGAAATGTGCAGGAGTAGTAATGAGTGGTGGGAAAGAATATGTATGTGTTATGAAGCTTCATGGAGATGTTTCTGACGGAGACCTGGAAGAAGCTGTGAAAACTTTTACGGGAGATATTTATCAGCTCCCCCCTGTAAGATCAAGTGTATCGAGAACTCTTAGAGTCAGAACGATCTATAGGATAGATTTGCTTGAAAGAGACGGGAGATACATCTTAATGAGGATTGCATGCTCTGGTGGAACATACATTAGAAAGCTATGTTATGATATGGGTTTATATCTCGGTGTAGGTGCTCACATGCAGGAGCTTAGAAGAGTTAGAGCTGGACCTTTCACTGAAGATTCAGCTATAACATTTCTAGACTTATATGAGGCATTAGAAGAATGGAGGGAAAAGAATGACGAGTCTATGTTAAGAAAGATTATTCGACCAGTAGAAGAAGCTGTCAAACATATTCCGAAAATCTATCTACTTGATTCAGCTATAGGTGCAGTATGTAATGGTGCTAATCTAGCTGTCTCAGGAATTGCTAAACTTGAGGATACTGTGAAGAAGGGTAAGATTGTTGCGTTAATGTCTCTTAAAGGAGAACTAGTAGCTTTAGGAGTAAGCAAGATGAATGCGGAAGAAATATTAGAAGCAGAACAAGGAATAGCAGTGGATACAGAGAGAGTGATAATGGATAAAGGATTATATCCACCAATATGGAGGCATGGAAAACGTAAAGCATGAAAAATATTACAGATTCAGAAAAAGGCTTATTATGATTTATCCTCTTGATGGAGTTTCAGGATTCTAGGGAAGACTTCTACTTCTTCTCTTCTGTAATGTATATCTAAGATTTTTCCGAGGTCTTGGAGAACATCCTCTATTCTTCTTAGCTGTAGATTATTTACGGAATTAATAATTTGCTGTATCATGGTTATGATAGGTCTATGCTGTTGGAAGATTTCGATTATATCTTTACAGTTTTCACGACCAAGTAATCTTATCGCCTCTCTCAGTAGTACTGCTTCTTCATCAATTATATGTTGTTCGTAGGTAAGTTCTAATCTATTTATCAATTCTCTTGCAGCTTCATAGTTACAAATGTTCAATAGTTTCTCAAATTCTGAAAGCCTGTATCTTGATTGCTCATGCTCATCTATTAAGATTTTGATAAGCTCGTTTACTGGTAATCTCCTTGGATTCACATTAAGTATACGTTGAAATACTATATATGTGTGCTCAACCTACTTAGTTGACTATAGCCCTGGCTATTTCTTCATCTAAAGTTCTCTTTTACTGAATTATTGACAATAATGCTAGTACTTCTGAGTCTTTTCTAATGTTTTCTATTTTACAGTATTCATTTGGTTTATGCGCCATTCTATCAAGAGTCGACCATACGACTGCAGGCACGTTTTTAGCTCTTAGAAATGCTGCACAAGTTCCTCCCCCGATTCCGATCATCTTTGCATCTGTGTTTCTAGCTATCTTTAATGCTTTAGAAAGATTTTTCACTATGGGAGACTCTGGAGAAGTCGGAGGTGGGGAATCCCATCTCATAACTTCTTCTACATCTATCTTTACTCCATAGATTGATTCAAAACTTCTACGAGTTTTATCTATGACTTCTAATACGTCTCCAACATTGTAGGTCGGGAGGATCCTGGAGTCAAAGTAGAAAATGTCTGTTCCAGGTACGGTGTTCACGTTATCTATGTTCTGTTCTTTCTTTGTTGGTTCAAAAGTTGATAGAGGCGGTGTGAAAATTGGATCTACTTGGTTAAATCTTTCATGTAGTATTTGGTCAAGCGTTGATGCTAAACGTATGCCTATTCTATGAGCGTTTACTCCTTCATGAGGGAAAGCTGCATGAGCTTGTACTCCATGAATAGTGAATTTTAGCCATAGTATGTGTTTCTCAGCAATCTCAATCTCTGAACCGTCTGGTGCACCATAATCTAACACTACAGCTTCATCCTCCTTCTTAAACACCTCTTTATCAGCAAGATACTTTAACCCATATTTGCTTCCAGCCTCCTCATCAGCCGCGAACAATAAACCTATGTTCTTTACTGGTGTTAGATCGAGGTCTCTAATTATCTCAGCTGCAAGAAGCATGGAGGCGATTGCTTGCCCATTATCTTCTGTTCCTCTTCCATATATTTTCCCATTCTTTATTATTGGTTTAAAGGGTTCTGTCTCCCATAGCTTGACGTCGCCTTCTGGTACAGTATCAGTATGTGCTACAAACCATAAGGTTTTACTCTTATCTTCCCCACTAATTAATGCTAGCAGATTCGGTCTAACTCCTTCCTTAACTCTATCATCTGGAACATCGATTCTCTCTACTTTATCAAAACCGTATTTAGCTAGTATTTCTTGAAGTTTCTCTACTCTTCTAGCCTCACCTTCACCTCCAGATGAAGGATTAACAGCTGGGATCTCCAATATCTCAATGAAGTACTTCAAGACCTGGTTCAGATGTTTCTCAGATGATTTTTTGATTCTCTCTAGAATCTCATTCATAAGTATTCCTTCTAGTATGCAAGATTAAAACTTTTAGATTAAATAAAATTATTGAAATCCGACTTTACATTATTTCTTGACATAGAGCCAGCAGAATACTTTATGGTCTTGTTTATGCGTTATCTCAGGAGGCGCCATCTCTCTACATATATCCATTACAAATGGGCATCTTGTATGGAATCTACATCCAGATGGTGGATTAATTGGGCTTGGAGGTTCACCTCTCAAGATTATTCTCTCCCTTAACTTTCTAGTGAATGGATCTGGTATAGATGATAGAAGAGTCTGAGTATATGGGTGGAGTGGTTCATTAAAGACATCTTCTGATAACCCTGACTCCATTATCTTCCCCAGATATACTACGATTATTACGTCGCTGATATATCTAACAATTGAGAGGTCATGTGTTATTAAGAGATAAGAGAGATTCATTTTATCTTTGAGTTCAATGAGCAGATTCAGGATCTGTGCTTGAATACTAACGTCTAGGGCACTTGTAGGTTCATCGAAAATGACGAGTTTAGGGTTTATTGAGATAGCTCTAGCTATTGCAACTCTCTGTGCTTGACCTCCACTAAGCTCATGAGGAAACTTGTATAGAAAGGATTCGTCAAGCCCCACCATCTCTAATATTTTAGAAACATAATTGTAAAGCTCAGCTCTCGATATCTTAATATGAGTCTTCACAGGCTCAGAGATAATATCATAAACGTTCATCCTAGGGTCTAGAGATAAGAATGGATTCTGGAAGACTGCTTGAACATTCCTTCGATAATTTCTCAGTCTCTTATTATCTGCATCCACTACGTTGTATCCATTGAATATTATCTTTCCATGTGTTGGTTTCTCTAGTAGTAGGAGACACTTAGCTATAGTTGTCTTACCTGAGCCAGATTCACCTACGAGGCTTACTACTTCTCCATCCTTTATACTAAATGAGACATCATCAACAGCTTTAACGTAACCTACTATCTTACCGAATAAACCAGTCTTTATAGGGAAATACTTTTTCAAATTCTCTATTGTCATAAGATCTTTCTTCATTTATTCATCCTCCACGTATAGGTGGCATGCAACTTTGTGGTCTCTTACATATTCTCTCAAAGGTGGTTTAACAATTCTACATTTATCCATGACCCAGCTACATCTATCTGAGAATATACATCCTATCGCAGGGTTCCTCAAGTCAGGTATTGATCCAGGAATATGTTTCAACCTAGAGTATTTTATGTGTGCGCGGGGGATACATTCTAGTAAACCCTTCGTGTATGGGTGGAGGGGGTTACTGATTAATTCCTCTGAACCTGCTTCTTCAACTATTTCTCCTCCATACATGACAATGATCCTGTCACCTATCTCTGTTGCTACACCTAGGTTATGCGTTATAAACAGCATAGATAATCCTAGCTTCTTCTTTAGATTGGATAACAATTCTATTATCTGAGCTTGAAGAGTTACGTCAAGCATCGTCGTAGGTTCATCAGCAATCAAGAGCTTCGGATTAGTGGACAGCGAGATCGCTATTACTACTCTCTGAAGCATCCCACCACTTAATTCATGAGGATATGAATTGAATATTCTTTCAGGGTCTGGGAGATCCACAATCCTAAACATCTCTAAGGC
Source organism: Nitrososphaerales archaeon (assembly GCA_023269855.1). Taxonomy (GTDB): domain Archaea; phylum Thermoproteota; class Nitrososphaeria_A; order Caldarchaeales; family Wolframiiraptoraceae; genus Geocrenenecus. Next base: position 23,741 of record JAGDWP010000060.1, read on the forward strand.
TTTCTCTTTTATCTTTGATTGATCTTCTATTGCTAAGTGGCATCTAATCACGTCCGAGATAACTTCACCCACAGTAAATAATGGGTTAAGTGAAGCGGCTGGATCTTGAAAGACTATCATGATGCCATCCACATTCTTATTCTTAGATTTTTCATCTAGTATATTTCTCCCTTTGAAGATTATCTTACCTTTACGTATGATAGCGTTCTCTGGTAAAGCTCTTGCAATAGCTAGACCTATTGTAGATTTGCCTGAACCGGATTCACCAACCAGACAAACAACTTCTCCTTCATTTATACTGAATGATATGTTTCTTACAGCTTTTATTGTTCCTCCTAAAATAATGTAATCAATTGTTAAGTCTTCTACTTCAAGCACTTTACTATCGTTCATTGTTTTATCCCCAGCCTCATCAAACCATTATATGATGAAATCGGGTAAAAAATATAAGTTAGTAGATAAATTGCTTAAAGGTAAAGGAGTAGTGCAAGCCGTCATCTTTAAAGGATCATACATAGAGTATAGTAGATGTTCAAGGAACATTATTTATATATTTCTATATCCTTATGCCTTGTGGCCTAATTTTTTTGAGCTTGATATTCTTGTCCAATGTTAGGGTCTTGTTTTTCTATGATGTTACCATGTTTAAGAGTATATTGTATACATATGCTTTGGTTATTAGTCCTATATCTATCCATCTGGGTTCTAAAACCAATAGAGAAGATGTATCTTATAATGG
>JAGDWP010000119.1 GCA_023269855.1 Nitrososphaerales archaeon
TGATATCTAAGACCTTCCGCCCATATAGTAGGCATAGTGAAGCTGTGAGTTAAAGTGTAACCCTTGATTCTTGGAAGTATCTGCGCAGTATCTGGGAAATCATACTGGTATACTCCTTTAACAAGGTTTGGTGCAGCTTCCGACTGTGCAGCTATGAACCTTATCTTCTTATCAACTTCTCTTCTTAGAACTTTCCCAATCATGGGTAACGTGAACCCTCCGAAGTTGCTTCCACCTCCAAGACATCCAATCATTATGTCTGGTGCTTCATCTATCATCTCCAACTGCTTCACTAACTCTAACCCTATGATTGTTTGATGCATGAGAACATAGTTTAAGACGCTTCCAACAGGATACACTGTGTCAGTATTTCTTAAAGCATCTTCAGCTGCTTCAGAGATAGCTATTCCAAGTGTACCTTTATGGTTTGGATCTTGTTTGAGAAGCTTTCTACCAAACTCTGTTTTATCAGATGGTGAAGCAAGCACTTCTGCACCGTAGAGCTTCATGAACCTCCGCCTCTCAGGCTTCCATTCATATGCTTCTCTAACCCAGTAGATCGTAGATCTTAAACCCATTAATGATGCTGCATATGCTACTGCTGTACCCCACTGTCCCGCACCAGTCTCAGTTACGACGCGGCTGTACCCTGCTTCAGCAGCATAGTAGACTTGGGCGAGAGCAGTATTCACTTTATGGCTTCCAGTAGGTGACAGGTCTTCCCTCTTATAGTAGAGTCTAGCAGGAGTCTTAAGTATCTTCTCCAGTCCTACTGCTCTATGCAGTGGTCTAGGTCTCCCTGCACGCATGTAGAGTTCTAGTACTTCTTCAGGAATCTCTACCCAACGTTCACTTGAAGCCTCCTGCTCAAGACATTGAGGGATGAGAATATCTTTCAATCTCGCTATTCTCCCATCTTCATTTAATGGTTCTGGAAGCTTTTCAGGAAGGTCGGGCAAGATATTATACCAGTATCTTGGTAGTTCATCCACAGGTATAGAGACTTGAATAAGCTTACTCATAACTCAGATTCACTCGAATCTACTTTAATAAATGTGTTAATTTACTTTTTCAACATTGATGTAACCTACTGTACAGCCTAGACTAAATCTGATCCTACTAACCTTGAGTAAACATCAACACTAAACCTTGAATCACATAATAATCCATAAAGTCTTATAAGAGAAGTTGACAATAATTAGGTTGATTATCCTCAGATTTTTTATGAAAGCCCTCATGACTTATGTTGTAGTTTCTGAGGTGAAGAAGACATTTGATCTATCAAACTTTTGTGTATACTTCTATTCCGAGCCTCCTAGATGTCTCTAATGCTTTTTCATCAATGTAGGGTGTTATAGCTATGAGTTCATCCGGCTTCTTACCAGTCTTCTCCTCGTATAGTTCTGCTTTCCTCTTAAACTCTGATACATCTGATGCTCTCATATGAGATGATACCTCGATTAAGATTATCTTCCCATCTTTAACCGTGATATCTATCTCTACCTCGCTCGGATATCCAAATACTTTACCCGTTTCATCGTATGTCTTCCACTTCTCAACCTTAAGTCCAAACTCTTTCTCAAGAACTCCTTTTAATCCTTCTATGAAAGCTTCCTCAGCCATTAAACCCCATCTAGCACCTAGAGCAGAAATATGCCTATTAACTAGTTCAAACCCCCTATTCATATCTTCTCTAAGCTTAGCGAGTTCGTTATCATATCTTTCAAACCCTCTGTTCATATCCTCTCTCAACTTAGCAAGTTCATTATCGTATCTCTCGAATCCTTTATTCATGTCCTCTCTAAGCCTAGTGAGCTCACTGTCATACCTCTCAAACCCTCTATTCATGTCTTCTCTGAGTTTGGCGAGTTCAATATCATGTCTCTCAAACCCTTTGTTCATGTCTTCTCTAAGACGCTTTATCTCTTCCTCGATTCTGATAAACCGTTCTTCATGTTTATCAAGTCTCTCAAGTATCTCTTGCAAACCTATCAATCCTGCTACAGCATGCCTGAACTCTTCATCCTCTCTCAGAAGCCTAAGTATCCTCGACTTCAAGTCAGCTTTAGTACTCATCCCTATTTTGAAGAATTCATCTCTAATTTATAAGGAATTCCTAAGCTGCCTCTCATATTGTCTAGACGAGGTTAAGTATTCTGAGAGAATGTTTAAGACTTATTCAGAGTCTCTCTTCATAACCTGTTAACACTACTTTAAGGCTTCATCATGGATCGCTGGCTCTTACTGCAGATTGAGATATGTTTCTTTACCTTCTAAGTTGGTTTTGAAACTTCATCTTCCGCTTGATGTTCTAGGATTGTTTTAGGAATCAGTGATCCACGTGTACATTAAAACTTTTCTCTCAAATTGTCACTCCGATGAAAGATTTGACAATGTTTAATAGAGTCTTTTAATGCTTTTAGTGTGAGGTAAAGCTAATGGATGTCGACGTGGAGAACATGGTAAAGAAGGTTGTCGAGACTACTAGGATTGAGGAATTAAGGATTATTGCTGAGGCTGTTAAGTCTCTCGCAGATTACATGAGGGGCGGATTTGAGGATGTAAATAAAAGACTTTTAGAAATATTCGAAGTCTTACGAGACCATTCACGTATTCTAGAAGAACATTCCAGAGCTATAACAAGACTTGTCGAAGAGATTGGTGGATTAAAAGTTATGATTGGAAGTTTCACATCTAGGTCGGGCGTAAGTATGGAGAAGATGGTTCTTAATCTATTTAGGAAGACTTTACTAGCGCTTAAAGGGATAGATTTGGAGAAGATTGAGAAGAAGAGCTTCATAGATGAGGGCGGAGTCCTGTTACAGCCCGGTCAAGAAGTTGATGTCGATGTTTACATGTCGGATAAGCAGGTTTATGTTGTAGAGGTTAAGTCGTTGTTTGAAAGTGAGGATGTTGACTGGCTTATTGCAAAGAGAAAGTTCCTAGAGAGAGTATATGGATTAAGAGCGGTATGGCTTATAGTAGCTTCAACGATAACAGATGAAGCTTATAGGAAAGCTTTAGAGAATAGGATAGAAGTAGTCTACGGTACTCTTATACCTACATAACAAGACTCACTCTCGATCCTGATTCAACTAAATGAGGGTCGGGGGCCTGGAAAAGTTATCACAAATGTTGAGCTAAGATATTACCTTAATCATGTAAGCTCAAAACTTTATTAGCAAATACTTGAGTTAGCAGGATAATCTGTAAAAGAATGTCTAACGGACTTGGCAGTATTTATTTCTCAAAGTAACCGTCTCTATCTTATTCTTCTTTCAATACTTAAATCCTAGACATACTGACAATAATTTGGTATGCCTAGAGAGTTCATGTATAGAGGCTATACGCTGGAAGAGCTGCAGCAGATGAGTATGGACCAGGTGATCAAGCTGTTGCCGAGTAGGGCTAGGAGAAGCTTAGAGAGAGGGCTGACTCCTAGTCAGCTTAAGCTGCTTGAGAAGATTAAAGAGTATAAAGCATTGCTTAAGTCTGGGGAGAAGATGAAGAAGCCGTTGAAAACCCATGCAAGAGACATGGTTATAATTCCTGAAATGGTTGGACTCACTATCCACGTCTATAATGGGAAAGAATATGTGCCCGTAGAGATAAGACCAGAGATGATAGGACATAGACTAGGAGAATTCGCACCCACAAACAAACAAGTAAAACATGGAAGAGCAGGAGTGGGCGCGACGCGCTCAAGCATGTATGTCCCCCTTAAATAAAAACCTTTCGCTAATACTTAAATAAAGGCCGCAATCGGCAAAAGTATGCTTATGCTGTTAATCTTCAGAGGCTTCTATTATTACTTCCTTCTCTGTATATCTCACTATTTTGCCTCGTCTAACATCGATGTATGAGTTGAACCATGAGTTTTTAATAAATTCTTTGGGTGCGAATCCAAGTGCAATAATGAACATTTCTTCTTCATCATCTGGTGTAATTATCATTCTATCTCTATAACTGATTAGATACACCTCATAATGTTCTTTCGATACTTCGTAGTCATCTATAATGCCAAGTTCCATTAATGCTCTCGCAAATTTTATATTATCTTCTGAATACGGCCACGCGATTATTATCTTGGGTTCTCTTGAATATCTTGAGTCTCTCATATAATTATCACCTCTACAAATGTTATGTGCCCTATGGGCGTGCTCCCATCCCGTAACATCTCAACCAAGGAGCTTAACGAGTCGATGATTGATGCTAGATGGTATAGCCGCTTGACATGGTCCATCGGCATCGATCTTAATAGGTAATCGAAGGATTTCTTTCTTCCTATGGTGAAGTA
>JAGDWP010000034.1 GCA_023269855.1 Nitrososphaerales archaeon
ACATGAGGAGGGAAGAATGAAGAGCGTAACGGAAGTTAACGCTCGGACAGAACGGATGGCCCTAAAGGATATTCTCTCTAATTGATGCCTCAGTGGATGCGAGTGCCTTGTCAGAAACATTTATAGATAAACATGGGTAAACATCAAGTAGAAATGAGTACTCAATTAAAGAAGAAGATCATAAAACTCTTAGAAGAAGATAGAGAATTCAGGTATACTGTAGCAGGCTACCTCGGTCTCTCAGAGATACTTGAAAATATTGAGAAGATCTGGCAGAACATCTCTAAGATATGGGAAGAGATAAAAGCTATGAGAGAAAGCCAAGAGAAACTATGGGAGGAAGTTAAATCTTTGAGGGAAGGGCAAGAGAAGTTGTGGGAAGAAGTTAGAGCCTTAAGGGAGGGACAGAATAGGTTATGGGAGGGGCAGGAGAGATTATGGGAAGAAGTCAAAGCTTTGAGGGAAGGGCAGAATAGGTTATGGGATGAAGTTAGAGCCTTGAGAGAGGGGCAGAATAGGTTATGGGATGAAGTCAAAGCCTTGAGGGAGGGGCAGGAGAGATTATGGGAAGGTCACAGTAAACTGTGGGAAGAAGTGAGAAACCTCAAGATTGCTCAGGAGAAAACATATAGATACATGACCTCTGGATTTAGAGAGTTAAGAACTCTTCTAGGATCCTCTTTCGAGAGTTATACAGCTGCATTTACTGAATTATTACTTGAAGAAATGGGTTATCCAGAAGCGAGGGTTGGAAGAAAATATCTACTCTATGATAGAGAGATAGTGGAGGTAGACTTATTCTGTGAGAAACCTTTAGTAGTCGGGGAAGTAACGTTGAACATTAGAACGTTAGAAGAAGCGAATAGAGAGATGGATAAATTATTGAAGCGAATAAAGATTGTTGAAGAAATCTATAAAGAAAAACCAGTCGTTACCTTACTGTATGTTTTAAAGGTTGCTCCAGAAATCATTGATACTTTAAGAACAATGATGGAGAAACATGGAATAAAAATTATAACATCAAGAGACATTGAAGAAGAAATTACTCCCTAAACAATAGTTTCAAGAAACTTGGGGTCTAGTATTCTTGTTGAGACATTGTTTTTAGAGTTTTACAGTTAGGATAACGGGTTATGATTAAGCATTAGGTATTAGTTATTCTCACAGTCCTCCTTAGTATTATTTTCGATATATGTTTCCAGCCTTCCTCTATAATACAAGCATGGTGTTGTTGATTTTTATTTAGTCTTTCTTCTTTATTTTATGTGTCTCCCATAGTGTATCCCTGATCGATTCTAATGGTTGTTCTGGGACTCCTATGTAGGAGGCGGCAGTATGTATCTCGACTATGTCTCTTACTTCTTCTAGGAATTCCTTTAGCTTAATCCTCCATTCTCTATCTCTAGTCAAGTGATGGTCTATGATTAATTCTTCAATACTTGTCTTCTTAATTATTTTCTTAAGATTTTTGAGTGATCTCTTTAAGTCTTCTTCTGAATACTTGTCTCCTAGCATGTATGTCATTGGACCATCGCATATTACTGTTTCAGGCATGTTTGAGATAATGAATCTTGCTTGTTCTTCTACGACTATTCCTTCAACATCTGATGTATGGATGACTCTTTCTCCTGCCTCGTCTACTAATACTTGGAGAACGTATCCAAGCCTGGAATCGTTACCATGCTGGACAGGCTGAGAAAACTTCAACCTACATCTTCCAAATATTAATTCTCTTCCATCTACTACTTCAGCTTCCGCATTAATCTTCTTCAAGTTTTCTAGAAAGATCCTGGCTCTCGTCTTTTGATTATAATTGATGTTGTGGTGGGGATCCTTGATTAATAGCTTCTTTCTAGATAGCCAGCTTACATCTTCTCCCGGTCTAGGGATGTGGTCATAATGGTAATGTGTAATGATTATTATGTCTGACTCAGATGCTATCTCTGAGATTTTCTGTTTATGCTCTCTTAGCTTATCATATTCTATCGGGTGAGGTGGGAGACCATATCTTCTAGGACCTAGTGCAGCACTTGGATCAATTAAGACTCTAATAGACTTGGTAGTAATCAATGTGGCCATACTCCTCGTTCCAAGACTATCGAAAGCTATAGGTGTAATCTTCATCCTCTAGTCAGCTAACAACATTTAAGCCTCCTTATTCATTAAATTATCTTTGAATAATTGATTAATCTTGTTAGGTAATGCTTGGTCAGCATAAAGATAGTCGGCCAATCTGTCTTACTAATTCGTTGACTTTAGCTGAGGGGATGCTGACTTGTCTTGACAGTTTTTGGAGAGCTAACTCAGTTTTAGCTTGTGCCTCCACAAGTTTTACAACTGCTTCTTCAAGTCTTACCTACCCACTCCTTATATTCTCTATACTGAGAAATACTATTACTGCATATCTAAACTCTACATCTTCTCTTAACAACTTCAATATTCTATTCTTAAGGTGTACTTTCGATTGAGGCATTCTCGTACTCGTTAAAGATTTTAAATATTATTTATTAGGTTCACCTCCAAATCATTTTATGAACCTCCCTCCATTCAACTTAGAACTTGTCTGCAATAAAGAAGAAAAGATGTGATGAGTTTGCATACATTTAGAATTAGGAGCATGATAATATAATTTTTTAGTCGTAGAATGTTTTTATAAAAATCAGAGTAAGCAACGATTTATTACGTTTTTGGAGTATTATTCTGAAAGCTCCTGTTTTGAGAGTTTATTTACTGCTTCTCTAAGTAGATTCATTGTTTCATTAAGCATTTCTCTCGTCTCTCTAGATTCTTTTACAAGTGTTTCAAGAATTACTGTTAGTTTCTCAGATATCTCTCCGTATCTATCCATGATTATCTTGAAGTTCTCATCCGTTCTCTTTACAAACTCTCTGAACTCTCCCCGATAATCTCTGAACTCATCTACGAAGCTTCTAAACTCATTTCTATAATCTCTAAACTCTTCACAGAAGTCCCGGAACTCTTCTCTGTAATCTCTAAATTCTTGTCTATAGTCTCTGAACTCGCTCCAATAGTCTCTGAACTCTTGTCTATAATCTCTGAATTCTTGCCGGTAGTCTCTGAACTCGCTCCAATAATCCATGAATATTGATTGCATTGCTCCGAAGCCTTCTTGTAGTTCATCCTGGATCGTCCCATACCTTATCTTGAATATTTTTAGTTTTGGTCTCGGCTTAGCTTCTCTTACTTCGAATTGTTTTATTATGACTGGTGGTGGAGGGTTCTTAGCTTGTTCTATGAATTGTTGTAGGATGTTTCCTGGTGCTTGGCAGAATATTTGGACGCTTCCATCAAGCATGTTTTTAACGTAGCCTGAGACTCCCAGGTCTTGAGCAAGGTCTAGAAGGTATCTTCTATATCCAACTCTCTGGACTCTGCCTTTAACCAATACTTGTAATGCCTGTATCTCTTCTCTCTGTGGCAAGTCTTCTTTCATTAAAACTATTATGCCAACCTAAAATATTTTCGTTGAAAAGTGGGGGGACTGTCAAGTTTTATTTAAGCTTTTCCAGTTGAAGGTCTTTGGCCTTCTTTCTCACTTTCTAGGTTATGCATGTTATGGATGTTGTTCTAGATTCTTTTGCTAGGCTCTTCAAGTCTCATAGATATCCTCCTTCTGAGAAGATTTATTCAATCATCTTATTCATTGCTGGATTGAGTTTGAGGGATGTCTCTGAGAGGTTTTGCTTAACATATGCTTCTAGAGAGTCTGTGAGGATATGGGCTTACAGTTCTCTTCTCTATCCAAGCCCTCCAGGAAGGTTAGGAGGCTTGTTGCAGTAGACGAGACTGTTCTGAAGGTTAACGGTCATATCTGTTATCTCTGAGCAGCTATAGACGTAGATAACAACGAGATACTAACTGTATATGCTTCAAGAAGTAGGAGCATGCTTAACGCTTTAAAATTCTTGAGGAAGGTATTGGAATCATGTGATGGTAAGCCATTGATAGTTGTTGATAGGGGTCCATGGTATAGATGGGCATTAGAGAAGCTTGGAATAAAATACTTCCATGAAACATTCAGGGAAAGGAATATGATTGAGAGATGGTTTAGAGAGTTGAAAGATAGGACTAAGAAGTTCTACAACAATGTTAACGCAAAAACAATTAAATGCATAGAAGAGATAACAACAGCAATAGCGTTGATACACAATATAATAAAGGTGAGAAGCAGGGAGGTAGTACTAACTTGACAGTACCGCTTCTAGCGGCGCTGTAACCTTAAGATTTAGGGGAGTCCTACCTCTCTTGATGAGTTATGAGT
>JAGDWP010000115.1 GCA_023269855.1 Nitrososphaerales archaeon
CATCTAAATCCTAGGAGTCCACTTAATAATCTTCTCAAACTTGAATATATTTCTTAGAGACTATCCTGAAAATGGGCACAACATCAAATCATATTAAGAGTTACAAGTATTATAGTAAGTGTGAAGAAGCATTCCTAATAAATACTAAGAACTGTCCAAGATGTGGTTCAGCTTTAAGGTCTAAGCCTAGAAGAATTAAGAGTAATATTATAGAATGTTTATCTTAGAGATTGGATAAATGTCTAAGAATAACGTTTATAGAGTTTATGTAAATGAGGATGGTAAAGGACTCTGTCCAGAATGGGAGCCTATCAATAAAGATGATTGGCGTGGAGTATGGATATTCATAGAAGCTTTTGAAGGCGAAGTTAATGAAGCATCTCTCCAATTACTTAATCCTGGAAGAATCATAGCTGATAAGATTAACACTGAGCTTGTCGGGGTAATGCTTGGCCACAATATAAAACATCTAGTTAATGAGCCAATATACTATGGAGCAGAGAAAGTAATATACGTTGATGACCCTAGATTATCAACTTATACTCCTGAAGTCTATGCTGAGACACTGATAGCTTTAATCAGGAAGTATAAGCCTGAGATTCTTCTAGCTGCTGGAACACTTAGAGGACGTGAAATGATACCTTACGTCGCTAACGTTTTAAGAGCAGGTATAACTGCAGACTGTACAGACTTCGATGTAGACGTTAATACTAGAGACTTAATAATGATTAGACCACCCTTTGGAGCAACTCTACTTGCACATATTAGAGCACCTGAGAGAAGACCGCAGTTATCAACAGTCCGACCAAACGTCTTCAAACTCCCAGCGAAAGACACTTCTAGAAAAGGAAAAATCATAGAAGAGAAAGTAGACATTCCTCAGCCGAGGATCAAGCTAATCTCAAGTGAAGAAATAAAAGTTGAAGAAGTTCCAATAGAGAAAGCTGAGATAATAGTTTCAGGGGGGAGAGGTCTTGGCTCACCTGAAGGATTTAAGCTTCTTGAGAAGCTTGCTGAACTGCTGGGAGGAGTGGTTGCAGGCTCTAGGAAAGCAGTTGATGCTGGATGGATTCCCCACGAGAGGCAGGTAGGTCAGACAGGTAAGTCAGTCAAAGCATCATTGTATATAGCTGTAGGGATCTCTGGAGCAGCACAACACCTCTTTGGAATAAGAGAAGCAGGGATAGTAGTAGCGATAAACAATGATCCCGAAGCACCAATCTTTGAAAATGCAGACTATGGAATAGTAGCAGATTATAGAGAGGCAATCCCTGCATTAATTGAAGAGATTACAAAGAGAAGAAACAAGTAAAGATCTCTAGAGACTATTAGCTTTAACATAACCCACCATTTATAGAATGATTCTAATATAGTGGTTGAGTCTAGATTTCTTATGAAAAGCGTGGATGACTCAGTCGATTGCTAGTAGCATATATCGTGAAGCTTGCAGAAAGATAGCTCTAGAAATAGCTTCTAACAAAGAAATCACTAGAAGAGATATTGAGAAGATTAAGCTTAAGATCTCTGAAGAGTATAAACTTGTTAAAGTCCCATCTAATCTTGAAATACTTGAGAATACTCCACCTGATCTCTTAGAAAATATTAAGAGAAAGCTTGCAAGGAAGCCTACGAGAATAATTTCTGGAGTAACAGTAATAACTGTTGTTGCACCAATATATGAGTGTCCACATGGTAGATGTATTTACTGTCCGGGAGGAGAAACTAGTCCTAGAAGCTACACAGGTAGAGAAGAATCAATTGAAAATGCTTCAAAAGTAGGATACGACCCATATCTGCAAGTCATAAATCAAGTCAACAAATTAGAGAGACTAGGGCATAAAGTAGACAAAGTAGAATTAATAATAATAGGTGGGACGTTCAATGCAATGCCCTATGGAGCTCAGAGATGGTTTATCAAGAGATGCCTCGATGCATTGAATAGCTCTGACTCAAGAAGCTTCAGTGAAGCTGTTGAGAAAGCTGAGAAAGCGTATTTAAGAGTTTCAGGGATTACGGTTGAGACTAGACCTGATTGGGCTCGACTAGACAATGCAAACAAGCTGCTTGAATTGGGTGTAACAAGAGTAGAATTAGGTGTTCAAGCGCTTGATGATGAAATTTACAGAGTAGTTAATAGAGGGCATACAGTAGAAGATGTAGTTGAAGCTACTCGAACTCTCAAAGATCTAGGCTTCAAGGTCGGATACCATTTAATGCCTAATCTTCCAGGCTCAAGCTATGAGAAAGACTTAGAAATGTACCGTATAATATGGAGGGATCCCCGTTTTAGACCAGACCTTGTGAAGATCTATCCAACTTTGGTGCTTCCGAATACGGGATTATACGAGTTATGGCGGAGAGGAGAATATAGACCATACCCAGACAACGTCCTCGTAAAACTTTTAGCTGAATATTTTGTTGAAACACCCCCATATGTTAGGATACAGCGTGTCCAGAGAGAGATACCATTATACATGACCATAGATGGTAATAGGATTGGAAACTTAAGAGAGAACGTTGAATATTACTTGAAAAGTCTAGGTTTAAGATGTAGATGTATTAGATGTAGAGAAGTTGGGAGGAGAATTAGGGAAGGAATAAAGATAAATGAGGAAAACATTAGATTAAACATTATAAAGTATGAGGCATCCGAGGGAGTCGAATACTTTATCTCATATGAAGAAAATATTGCAGATGCTTTGATAGGATTTATTAGACTTAGGCTCCCGTCAAGAGTATTAAGAAGAGAATTAGAGGAAGCTGCAATAGTGAGGGAACTCCACGTATATGGGAAGATGTCTCCCGTTAAGCATAAATCAGAAGACTCATGGCAGCATAAAGGTTATGGGTCAAGGCTTTTAGCTAAAGCAGAAGAAATAGCATCTTCTGAGCTTAACGTAAAGAAGATTGTTGTAATAAGTGGGGTAGGTGTGAGAGAATATTATTATAAGAGAGGATATGTGCGTGATGGACCATACGTGAGTAAGAGGCTTGACAAGCCATGAAGATGCAACTCCTAAAGAAAATAGTAATTATAGCGACAGGATTATCGTTTATATTGTCTTACCTACTTCATCATCCTAAGATTGAAGGAAACATCTATTCAGACATTGTCTCCTTCTGGTATAGACCACTCGTAAGAAATGTTAAGATACCGTATATTCAGGAAGGCTTCGAGTATCCACCTATGGCGGGACTGATAACCTATATTTCATCCCTCATAAGTGGGGGAGAGTTAATTCCCTACTATAATATCTTCTCCATAATTCTTTTCTTATCCTATATGCTTCTAGTCTTGGTAGTCTTCAAAATAATGATTGAGAAGAATATCCCAACATATTATCTCTTCATCTTTCTTATCTTCGCTCCCTCCACGATCTTTTATCTCAACTATAACTTTGACATAGTTTTCACTTCATTCACCATTCTATCGTTAATGTTTTTTGAGAAAAGCAAGTATAGATTCTCAGCACTATTATTCTCTATTGCAATGCTTACTAAGTTAGTCAACATCGTATTTTTGCCAATGTTATTGTTATACTTGAAGGATGGGAGAAACCGGCTGAGCTACTTATTCTATGCTTTTCTACCGTTTGCAGTTATAAACATAGCATTGCAGATACTTAATCCAGCCTTCTTCAAGGATACATATCTCTATCATGCAGAATGGGGTCTTGAGAATGCTTGGTTCGTCTACTTATTTCCTTCTAGAGATTCATGGGATACAGCTAAACTATTCAGTGCAGCACTCATGATCTATGGGTTACTCAAAATTTATCTAAGTAATTTCGGTAACCTGTATGAGAAGACTTTTATGCTTTTATCAGTGTTCCTGTTAACTAATTACGTATTCACACCTCAAATGGTTATAATTATTCTCCCCTTCTTAGCGATCATGGGACAAATGTTTTTACCATTTTACGTAATGGAGTTATCTAACGTTGGGATAATACTTACATGGTTTATGGAAGAAGACCCTCTAATGCCTGGAACGCTACCTCAAAACCTTGCATTGTTAAGAGCTGCAGCCCTTCTAATCATCTTGATAGAAGTATATCTTAGAGCTTCAGGAAAGAAGATAAACTTAAAGGAATCTGTCAAGCCATTGATAGCAACATGGTCTAGTAAGAGATAATGTAATATTTAGGTGTTATACAAAATTATTGAAAGATTTTATGAAGATAGTGGATTTGCTTAGAAAGTATCTTGGTAAGCTGGATACACAGTTAATAATCTTGTCGATTATAATTTTAATCTTAAAATTGTTGATAATAAATGAGCCTTGGCCTAAGCTTGAGTCTTCTCAATGTATTAATCCACCTCTATCAACAGATTGTGCGTTAATTTTTGATGAAGCCCATTATGTTCCAGCTGCTCGTAAGATGCTTATGGGCATGGCTGTAAACAATGAGCATCCACCTCTTTCTAAAGGATTGATCATTCTAGGCATGATATTGTTTGGAGATAATCCAATAGGGTGGAGAATCTTTATGGCGTTATCTGGGGCTGTGTCAGTTTACTTGTTAGGTAAGCTTGCAAACATTGTATTGAAGAAGAATCTTCTATCTCTATGTTCAGCTATACTTTTTGCATGTGATGTTACTTCATTCAATATTAGCTCAATGGCGATCCTGGATGCTCCTGCAATGATGTTCAGTCTACTTTCCGCAGTACTTTTCCTTAGGAAAAAGTATTTCTACTCAGGTATCGCTATGGGTTTTGCATTACTATCGAAGATCTCAAGCTTATTCATAGTCTTAGCTCTTCTATTATACTGCTTCTTGAAGATGACTTATTCAAAAGAATCGTTCTTAGATGCGATTAGAGAAACATTGAAGATAATTGAAAAAGTAGTGATAATCTGTTTAGCAATATTGTTGGTTGGCTTAGCAGTCTACGATTATTCGTTAAAAGCTTATTCTACACCTTTTGAACACTTAGACTACATACTAAATTACCATTCTATCTTAACTTTCAAAGAGGGTGATAGAGTGCATATGCCTATTACTTGGGCTAACCCGTTGATGCCCTTCCCTCGTGAAGCATACTTTGTTGTAACAGTAACTGTTGACGGTAAAGAATATCATCCGGTAGCATATTATGGTATGCAGACACCATTATGGTGGATGACATGGCTTGTATTCGCATTCTCAATCTATTCATCATATATACTTCTTAAGAAGAAAATATTCCCAGAAAATGAGATACTAATTCTCTCATGGATCTCTCTAACATATCTGATCTATTTCCCATTAGCATACATATTCCATAGATGGGTTTACCCATTCTACTTTTACTCAACTGTACCAATTATAGCTATAGGGTTATCGTATATACTTAGTGAAGACAGGTTCTCCAAGACTATACTATACTTCATGACTTTAGTGCAAGTTGGATGGTTCATAGTCTTTTTCCCTGTTAAACCTCAATGGCTAATAGACTTTCTACTCGCAGTTGGCTTACCTGCCTGACTATCATCATGAGAAATATGTTTCATTTTAAACACATTTTGAATGATTTGGCAATGATGCATTATTCAAGAGAATGCTTTAAAGCATATTAGTAAACCTCCTTTCTAATTCTCCGCTATAACTCTTCTATCTTTTATTTTCAGAGCTCTCAGCTCCTTTAATGGCTTCTTCGATACGGATAGAACCACAATGTAACCACCAATATCTATGTAAAGCATCTTATCTCCCTCCTTAACCCCATATCTATCTTTAAGCTCCTTAAGAATTGTTGTTCTATTCTAGATAGTACTGAATAGAAATCAATCTAATTTGAAAGTTAATCCATCGAGAAGAATTTCTCATGATATTCTGTTTGAAAACTGATAAATTGGAAAGGTTAAATAAGGTTAATAAAGAATTCCAGAAATGAGTCTCCATGGCTTCACGGAGATCTCTATGGATCCTTAACTTCTCTTGTTACTGCATATATGCGGCTATAGCGACTGCGATTGGACCTGTTCTCCCAAATATCTCTAATGAATTTAACTTAACGCCAGATATAGCAGGGGCCGTAGCCGCTCTCTATTCTCTAGGAGGTATAATGGCGTTTCTCGGAGGATGGGTATCCGACAGGTTTGGGAGAGGGTTAGTAGCATCAGGCTCACTTATAATAATGGGTGCAAGCTCTTTGTTGATAAATGTATCTCCATCAGTTTATCTTCTAAGCATAGCGCTTCTAATAGTTGGGATAGGTGGAGGCTTTTTTGAAGCAGCTTCAAACGCTATGGTTTCTGACCTCTATGTAGAAAAACGGGGAATGGCTATTAACCTACTCCATGTCGCATGGAATGTTGGTTCAGGTTTTGGACCACCACTTATATCCCTCATAGTATTATTTACTGGAAACTGGCGTCTAGCATACCTGGTATTCCTACCATTATTATTCCCACTTGCAATTTTACTGTATATTTTAGCTAAGAATTTTGAGATACGTCTTAGAGATGAGTCAAGAGATAGACTCATGAATATTCTTCGAGGATTCTTTACAATGCTTCCATTAACTTCCATAGCAGTATTCATAATAGCGGTTGAGTTAGGGATTTCATCTTGGCTTCCCTCAATCTTCCTCAGCGTTGGTGCATCATTAATAGAGGGAGGCTTGACTGTAGGGCTTTTCTGGGGTTTAATGGGGGTTGGAAGACTTGTCTGGGCACCTTTCATAGATAAACTAGGATATGAAAGATCTCTCCTACTATCAAGTTTAGCTGGAGTAATCTCTATGAGCATAGCAGCGTCCCCGATCTACACATACTTGAAGATATTATTCTGGGCAATCTCAGGCTTCTTCCTAGCTCCTTTATACCCAACATTAATTGCTTGGATAACAGCTTTAAACCCTAGATCTGGAGGAGCATACACGGGGATACTGTTTACATTTGGGACTGTTGGATCCTTTATATCTACATGGTTAACTGGAGTTATCATAAAGATAGTCGGAGCAGAAACCGCACAATATTTCTTCCCAATACTTGGCATAATTATAATATTAAATATCTTTATTGCTAGAGTAAAATTAAGCCGATAACTAGTAGGCAGGTTCTCAGGTTATCCTAGAAGGATCATTTTATTTTTAGCATTATGAATATTGAGTTTATTGATTTGGGAGTCATCTTTATTATTGAGTTTGGCCATGTGATAGCGTAAAGCTTAAAACTACGAAAACTAATTCCAATGTGAAGACTTGAGGATTATGATAGTTTATAGGTTAAGAAATTTGCTTGTTCTGAATAGTAGTGGGAGGTTTATCGATTATGTTTAAGCAAGTTGAGTTAACGAGGGAAGGCTTATGGGAGGTTATGAAAGCGTTAATTGAAGAAGAAGGGTTAGTAGAGCATCATATGAAGTCATACAATTATTTTGTAAGAGAAGGGTTAAGAGAACTAGTTCAATCTCTCGGAGACTTAGAAGTTAAAACAAAGTATGGTACACTAGTTCTCAAGTTAAGTAATCCTGAAGTAGGTTCTCCTAGACTAGTTGAGATGGATGGTACAGTAATAGAGAATGTTAAACCAATGGAGTGTAGATTGAGGAATTTAACGTATGCTGCACCACTCTATGTTAGGGTAAGCCTGTATCTAGATGGTAAACCTATCTCAAGCGAGAAGATAGAAGTAGGGATACTCCCCGTAATGGTGAAGTCTGAAATATGCCCATTATCAAAGATGACGGATGATGAATTAATAGAGATAGGAGAGGATCCTAAAGACCCTGGAGGATACTTTATCATAAATGGTTCAGAGAGAGTAATAGTCGCTATAGAAGACCTTTCACCTAACAGAATACTCGTAACAGAGAAAGACACAGAAGGTGGACAGCTTAGTGCTATCGTTTTATCAACAATACATGGCAGACAGTCTAGGGTAGAAGTTACATACAAGCCTGGTGGACCATTAAAAGTATTCTTCTCAAGAATCTACAAAGGCATACCCGCTATAATAATGCTTAGAGCTTTAGGCATGGTGAATGATAGAGAAATCGTTAACCTAGTTTCAAGCTTAAAAGAAGTGCAGGAGCTTCTAGCTCCATCATTCCAGGAAGCTGAAGGAGTAGATAGTGAAGAAGAAGCATTAAAATATATAGGGAATAGGATAGCTTTCGGATACGCTGAAGAATACCGTGTACAGAGGGCTGAGCAATTAATAGATACGGTTTTCCTCCCGCACATCGGTACATCTAAAGCTGCAAGATATCAGAAAGCAATCTTTCTATGCGAGATGATTGGAAGACTATTGGAGACAAGCCTTAAGATTAGGAAGACTAGCGATAGAGACCATTACGCTAATAAGAGGATAAAGCTGGCCGGACCACTCTTAATGGAACTGTATAGAATGGCGTTCATGAAGCTTCTCAGAGACATAAGATACCAGCTTGAGAGAATAGCTTCATCCAGATACCCTGTAAGCGTATCAACATTCATTAGACCTGGAATAGTAACAGACTTTGTAAAACATGCTTTTGCAACAGGTAACTGGCCAGGGGGAAGAGTAGGAGTTACACAGCTGCTAAATAGAACAAACTATCTAGCTACTCTAAGCCATCTTAGAAGAATCCAGTCTCCACTAAGTAGAAGCCAACCACATTTTGAAGCTAGAGACCTGCATGGAACACATTGGGGAAGAATCTGCCCAGCTGAGACACCTGAAGGATCAAACTGTGGATTAGTTAAGAATCTTGCATTAAGCGCTACTATAAGCCACCAAGCTAGAAAGAGAGAATTATTAGAGAGACTCTATTCTGCAGGAGTCCTTCCATTTACTGAAATGTTGTCTAGGAGGAAAACCTATCCTACGAAGGTATTCGTTGACGGATTACTTGTAGGATTCCACACAAACGGGAAGGAGCTTGTTAGAACACTTCGAGAGCTTAGGAGAAAGAATGAGATAAGCAGCGAGATCAGTGTCGCACTTTACAGCTATGACCATGTACAGGAAGTATGGATAAACACTGATGAAGGAAGAGTGATGAGACCGTTAATAGTTGTAGAGAATGGTAAGCCTCTCTTGACAAACGCTGACATAGAAGCATTAAAGAATAAAACATTAAGGTTTAGAGATTTAGTAGCTCAAGGAAAGATAGAGTTCATAGATGCTGAGGAAGAAGAGAATTGTTATATTGCTTTATCACCGGAGATGCTTACACCTGAACATACACATTTAGAGATATGTCCATACGCAATATTCGGAGTAGTTGCAGCAACCATACCTTACGCTGAACATAATCAATCTCCGAGAAACGTTTACCAGGGAGCGATGGGTAAACAAGCTTTAGGAATATTTGCTACAAATTATGAGCTTAGAGTAGATTCTAGAATGCATGTAATGGTGTATCCTCAGAAACCTCTCGTAACTACTAAAGCTATAGACCTGTTAGGATTAAATGAGAGACCTATAGGTCAGAACATGGTTGTAGCTGTCTTAACAGGTCAAGGATACAATATGGAGGATGCAGTAGTCTTAAATAAGTCAGCTATTGAGAGAGGGCTAGGATTATCATTAAGCTATAGAACATATGAGGTTGAGGCAAGAACCTATATTGGAGGACAGAAAGATAGAATAGAAATACCTGACCCATCCGTTAGAGGATATAGAGGAGAACAAGCTTATAGAGTCTTAGATGATGATGGATTAGCACATATAGAGTCAGAAGTCACTGGAGGCACAGTAATAATAGGCGTGAAGAGTCCACCAAGATTCATGGAAGAATACCAGAGAGCTCCTGCAAGAGAAATGGTTTGGCGTGACGCTTCAGAGACTGTTAGACCATCTGAAGCAGGAGTAGTTGAAAACATATTCATAACAAGAACAGATGAAGGAAATAAGCTTATTAAAGCTAAGGTTAGAACATTCTGCTTTGCTGAAATAGGTGATAAATTCTCTTCAAGACATGGTCAGAAGGGAGTAATAGGAATGGTCTTCCCACAGGAAGACCTACCCTATACTGAGAGTGGGATAGTTCCAGACTTAATAATTAATCCACATGCTTTCCCAAGTAGAATGACGGTAGGTCAGCTGATAGAAAGTATAGCTGGAAAAGTAGCCGCATTGAAGGGAGAATTCATTGATGGTACACCATTCATGGGTAAGAAGCTTGAAGAACTTAGAAGAGAACTGGAAGCATTAGGGTTCAAGAGTACAGGTAAAGAAGTAATGTACGAAGGGTTAACAGGTAAAAAATTTGAAGCAGAGATCTTCATAGGTGTAGTATACTATCAGAGACTCCATCACCTCGTTAGAGATAAGATTCATGCAAGAGCACGTGGCCAAGTCCAGATACTTACAAGACAGCCTACTGAGGGTAGAAGTAGAGGTGGAGGATTAAAGTTTGGAGAAATGGAGAGAGACTGTTTAATAGCTCATGGTGCAAGCTATCTACTCCTCGATAGACTTCTAGAGCAGAGTGATAAATATACAGCATACTTCTGTCAAGAATGTGGTCTCCCAGCATACTATGACTTGAAGCAGGAGAGATTCATATGCCCTGTACATGGAAAAGATGTTAGAGTTAAACCTGTTACAATGTCTTATGCATTCTACCTACTGCTTGAAGAAATGATAAGCATGGGCATCATGCCTAAACTCATATTTGAAGAAGAGGTGATGTAGCATGTCGTATATTGGAACAGTTTCTGCTATAAAGTTTGGGATACTTTCCCCAGACCTTATAAGAGAGATGAGCGTAGCAGAGATACAGAACCCAGATACGTACGATGAAGATGGAATGCCAGTACCAGGAGGAGTAATGGATCCAAGGCTTGGAACACTTGAGCCAGGTCAAAGATGTAAAACATGCGGTAACACATACCTCAACTGTCCAGGACACTTCGGACATATAGAACTCCCAGTCCCAATAATCCATGTAGGATTCGTTAAACACATCTACAACCTACTTAAAGCAACGTGTAGAAGCTGTGGAAGAATCCTACTGACAGATGAAGACATCATAGAGTATAGACGTAAGATAGAAGAATTAAAGAAGTCTGGGAAGACGAGTAAAGAAATTTATTACAAGATACTTCAGAAAGCTATGTCTACAACTACTTGCCCACATTGTGATGAACACCAGCTTAAGATAGAATTAGAGAAACCGACAACGTTTATAGAAATAACAGATGAGGGACCGAGAAGACTTACACCTCATGCTGTGAGAGCAAGGCTTGAAAGAATCCCAGATGAAGATTTAGAGCTTCTAGATGTAGATCCGAAGGTTGCTAGACCAGAATGGATGGTTCTAACAGTGCTTCCCGTTCCACCTGTGTATGTTAGACCCAGCATAACTCTCGAGTCAGGTTTTAGAAGTGAGGATGATCTAACCCATAAGCTAGTCGATATACTTAGAGTAGCTCAAAGACTCAAAGAGAATATTAATGCTGGTTCACCCTCACCTGTAATAGTTGAGCTCGCAGACCTTCTCCAATACCATGTAACAACATACTTGAATAATGAGGTTCCAGGAGTAGCACCTGCTACACATAGAAGTGGTAGACCCTTGAAAACACTAGCTCAACGTCTAAAAGGAAAAGAGGGAAGATTCAGATTAAACTTGAGTGGAAAGAGAGTAGACTTCTCCGCTAGAACCGTTATATCACCCGACCCAAATATCAGTATAGACGAAGTTGGAGTACCCTTAGATATTGCAATGCAGTTAACAGTCCCCGAGAGAGTAACAGAATGGAATATTGAGAGACTTAGACAGTATGTTAGGAATGGTCCCGACAAGTATCCTGGAGCAAAATATGTTATTAGACCTGACGGGAAAAGGATAAGGCTGAAATTTGCACAAGACTTGCTTGAGGTTGCAAACGCTCTTGAACCAGGCTTTATAGTTGAAAGACACTTAATAGATGGCGATATAGTTCTCTTCAACCGTCAACCAAGCCTTCATAGAATGTCTATAATGGCTCACAGAGTTAAAGTCTTACCTTACAAGACCTTCCGGTTAAACCTATGCGTATGTACACCATATAATGCAGACTTCGACGGTGATGAAATGAATCTCCACGTACCTCAAAGTGAGGAAGCACAGACGGAAGCTAGGCTACTCCTCATCGTACAGAATAATATACTATCACCGAGGTATGGAGCACCCATTATAGGAGCTATAAGAGACTTTATAACAGCTCTATACCTACTTACAAAACCGAATACATACCTCACTAAGAAAGAACTATCCTACATCCTGTCTCAAATAGCTTATACTGGAGATGTACCTGAGCCTGAGATTAAAGAACCTGAACCTAAGTGGAGTGGGAAGCAGATCTTCAGCCTCATACTACCTAAAGGGTTCAACCATAGATTCAAAGCATCATTCTCTCCAGATATTGAAGTTGTAATAGAGGATGGAAAACTAGTTAAAGGCGTCATAGATAAAAGCGCGATAGGAGTTGAGAAAGCTAATAGTATACTTCATAGAATAGCTATGGAGTATGGTTCTGAAGCAGCTAGAGAATTCATTAACAAAATTGTTAAGATAGCTAACACCTACTTGAATCTTAGAGGATTCAGCTTCGGCATAGATGACCTATACGTCTCAGAGGAAGCTTACAAGGAGATAGAAAATATATTCAAGAAGATGGATGAAGCATTCATCAACCTTAAATCAGAATACGAGAAAGGTAGAATAGAAGTTAGACCTGGAGAAACACCTGAGCAAGCATTCGAATCAAACATTTTATCTATACTTGCTGAAGCAAGGGATGCAGCAGGTAAAGTCGTCAGAAAACACATCTCGCATGAAAGTAGTGCAGTAATAATGACTAGGACTGGAGCTAGAGGCTCATTGTTAAACATAGACCAGATGGTTGCAGTAGTAGGTCAGCAAGCAGTTAGAAGAGAGAGAATAAAGAGAGGATTCACAGATAGAGTCTTAACATTCTTTAAACCTGGAGACTTATCACCTAAAGCAAGAGGATTCGTTTATAATTCATTCCTTAGAGGATTAGACCCGATAGAAACCTTCTTCCACATGGCTGGAGGAAGAGATGGACTAGTAGACACAGCTGTGAGAACACAGCAGAGCGGATACATGCAGAGGAGACTGGT
Source organism: Nitrososphaerales archaeon (assembly GCA_023269855.1). Taxonomy (GTDB): domain Archaea; phylum Thermoproteota; class Nitrososphaeria_A; order Caldarchaeales; family Wolframiiraptoraceae; genus Geocrenenecus. The sequence continues at coordinate 13,049 of JAGDWP010000115.1, forward strand.
TAATGCATTAGAATCTCTATACGTTGAATATGATGGAACTGTCAGAATGATGGATTACAAGAAGATTGTACAGTTCCTATACGGTGAAGACGGAATAGATCCTTCTAAAAGCTATCATGGAGAAGCTGTAAACCTTGAAATAATCATAAACAGACTGGGGCTGAAAGCAGGTCAAGATAAACCTCTAAAAGAAGAAGAGGTTGATCAAATACTTTCAAGATATGCTGGGAAGATGCCGAAGCTACTTTTAGAGAAGATGAAGAAGAAGATTATAGATAAGAAGCTCAGCCTCGAGGATGCAGTAAGGTTTGTACAGGAAGGATACAAAGAATACTTAAAGAATAGAGTAGAAGCTGGAGAAGCTGTAGGAATAGTTACAGCACAATCAATCGGTGAACCCAGCACTCAACTAACTCTTAGAACATTCCACTTCGCAGGAGTCAGGGAGCAGAGTATACTATTGGGGCTTCCAAGACTCATAGAAATAGTCGACGCGAGGAAGACGCCTTCAACACCTATAATGAGGATACCTCTTGAACCAGAATATGCACAGAATAAAGCTAAAGCACAGAAGCTTGTCAAACAGATCCAGTCTACCTATTTCGAAGACATAGTATCAAGCGTAGGCTTCAACTTGAAGAAGAATGCATTAATAATCGAGATAGATGAAGAAGCAATGAAGGAACATGGAGTAACAATGAGCGATGTTGAAGAAGCATTGAAGCAGATAAGATACAAGTATGAATTAAAAGACAATACATTAACTATATATGCTCCTGAAGAAGGTACGTTAGACCTCAACCAGCTTAAAGAAAAGATACTCTCTTCAAGAGTTAAAGGTGTGAGAAGGATAACGAAAGCCATATTAAAGTTTGAGAATGGAGAATACGTCATCCTCACAGAAGGATCAAATCTCAGAGAGGTAATGATGCTTCCAGGAGTAGATTATAAGAGGGTATGGACGAATAACATACATGAAATAGCTGAAGTCTTAGGAATAGAAGCAGCAAGAGAAGCAATAGTTAGAGAATTAAAGCATGTACTTGAAGAACAAGGCTTAGACGTAGACATAAGACATCTACTCCTCCTCGCAGACGTTATGACACTTAACGGCTCAGTCAAACAAGTAGGAAGACATGGAGTAGTCAGATTGAAGAGTAGCCCACTAGCTAGAGCTGCTTTCGAGATAAGCGTTCAAACACTTCTCGATGCAGCTGTGAGAGGCGAAGTTGACACCTTGAAAGGAAACGTTGAACGTATCTTGATAGGTAAGGAGATACTCCTCGGAACAGGTCAAGTAACATTGTTGATGAGGCATCCGGGAATAGCGGATGGCTCCGGAGGACAAAATATAACCGATAAACAATCAGGAGACAAGACCGATCAAACATAGTGATAGCAGAAGAAATAGTTGAGAAAATTGGAGAACTAGAAGGATTAGACAGCTGAGCTTTATATTTTCTCTCATTAAGTATTTATTATTCCCTTAGTAGATAGTTTACCTAGGGTGTTATACAACGTCATCTACGGAACCATTCAAGATTGATGTGAAAGACCTAAAAAGACATCTAGAAGTAATTAGTAGAACAGGTAAAATAATCTTCGGCTTTAGGCAGAGTAAGCTTTCAGTATTAAATAGGAAATCCAAACTCATAGTCTTATCAAAGGATTGCCCAGCCAACTTGGAGAGAGAGATAAAGATTGTCTGCAAGATGTCTGGAACACCATACTTGAAAACTAGCGTGTCAAGTAAAGAGTTAGGATATATGGCTGGGAAACTATTTCCTTCCGCTGTCATCTCAATAATAGATTTCGGATCATCTACATTATCAGAGCAAGTAACAGGAGTCCAAGAAGAACTCTAAACTGTAGATCAGAAAAATATTTTTATCAATCACTCTATCTAGTTATCTAGAAGAGTTGAGTTATAATGGAGTATACGAATCTAGGTAAGACGGGTTTAAAGGTTTCTAGAGTAGGTTTAGGAGCTTGGCAGTTTAGTGAGTCATGGGGTTTAGTAGAATATGAGAAAGCTAAAAGCATAGTTCATAGAGCTTTAGAACTTGGAATAAACTTCTTCGATACAGCTATGGTTTATGGTAGAGGGCTCAGTGAGAATATTCTGGGAAAAGCATTAAATGAGATTGGGGTGAGAAGAGATCAGGTTATAGTATCGACGAAGATTCCTGGAGACTTCCTGAATCCTCAAGACATCTATAAATCAGTCAATAAGTCTATTGAGATACTAGGGTTAAAGTATATCGATGTACTGTTAGCTCACTGGCCTCCATGCTGGCACAACTTCCCAACATACGTATATGCTAGAGCGCTTGAGAAACTAGTTAAGATGGGTTTAGTAAACTATCTAGGGTTAAGTAATTACCCTGTAGAGCTGGTTGAAAGCTTTAGAAATAGTTTAGCTTCAACGGACGTTGAAGTCTTCCAGATAAGATACAATCTAGTGGAAAGATCTGCAGAAGAAGAATTAATACCGTATGCTGAAGCATGTAACATCACTGTGCAAGCTTGGAGCCCTATAGCTAAAGGTGCATTAACTGGGAAATATACTCCAGAGAATATTCCGAAATTTGAAGATGTTAGAGTGAGTGAGCCAGTATTCGACCCTGATAATTTTTCAAGAATATGGCCTGTAATTCTCAAGCTAAGAGAGATAGGTGAGAAGTATGGGAAGAAGCCTGTTCAAGTAGCTTTAAACTGGTTAATTATGGCTAGCCCAGTCATTATACCTATCCCTGGAGCGAAAGATACGACTCAAGTAGAAGATTTTGCAGACTCAGTTGATTGGAGAATGAGTTACCAAGACTGGATTGAACTTGAAGAACTAAGCAGTAATGTAAACATTCTCCAATCAATCTCATATCTAAAATATAGAAAATTCTGAAGAAGTTGATGGATTAGAGGTTCCGGCAGCGTCAAGCTTTGGACATACGTTAAGCATAATCATAAAATTTATTCAAGTAAACAATTATTAATTAATGTAGATATTCTAGTAGAGATGTTATTGGAGCCTCCTAGAGGGATGGACGATCTCCTACCAGAAGAATATGCACTGAAACAGTTGATAGTAGATATTATAAGACAAGTTTACAGTGAGTATGGATACCTAGAAGTTGAAACACCTACTGTTGAGTATTATGAATTGTTTGAAATGAAGTCTGGAGAAGAGATCCGGGAGAGGATGTTTGACTTCTATGATAAAGCTGGTAGGAGATGTGTTCTTAGACCTGAGGTTACAGCATCTATAGCTCGGCTAGTATCTACTAAGCTTAAAGCTGTTGCTCCACCGATTAGGTTAGGGTATATAGCTGACTGCTACAGGTATGATGAGCCTCAATGGGGTCGGAGGCGTAGATTCTGGCAGGGTGGATTCGAGATATTCGGTTCCAGTAACCCACTCTCAGATGCAGAAATAATACAAGTAAGCTATCAAGTATTCAAGAGAATAGGTTTAAAAGAACAATATTTCAAAGTCGGTCATGTAGGGATTCTTAGAAGCATACTTGAATCATGTAAAGTAGATGAAAAAACACAAGATAAGATTCTATCTTCTATAGATAGGAAGAAGCTTGAAGAATCGTACAAAATGATGATGGAAGCTGACATAAGTAGTGAAACAATAAAATCTATAAAAGAACTTATTGAATCCCCACCTATTGTATGGAGAAGCAACACAGTGGATAGAACTATTCTAGGCAGGATTAGAGATATTGTTTCTCCATGGAGTGGAGCACTTGAATCTTTTGAGAATCTAGTCGAGATAATAGAGCTAGCTATTTCCAGCAATGTAGATTCGTTAATATATGTAATGCCTGGGATGGCTAGAGGATTAGAATATTATACGGGCTTCATCTTTGAGCAGGGAGTTCCAGATGTTGAAGTCTCTCTGAATGGAGGTGGAAGATATGATAAACTCGTAGAATTGTTCGGTGGAAAACCAACACCTGCTGTAGGATGCGCTATAGGAATATCTAGGATAATGCAGTATATGATGGAGAAGAAGAATATTAAGGTAACTCCGAGAAGACCTAAAATATTCTTAGCATATCTACAAGATGTAGATAGAAAATATGTTGCAAAGGTGTCAAGCATCTTGAGAACTGAAGGAATCCCCCTGGAGGTTGACGTAATGGAGAGGAAGATATCCTCCGCATTAGAATACGCTGTAAAGAATAATTTTAAGTATTTACTGATACTTGGAAAATCTGAAGAAGAATCCAATGAAATCACTATAAGAGACTTAGAGAAATGGACTCAGATAAGAGCCAGGATCGATGAAGTAGATAAAGTTAAGAGAATACTTAATGAAGTGAATTAAATTGGGCTATCTCGACGTTTTCACTCATCTTGAAGCTTTAGCAATCCTGCTACTAATCTTCTTAATCTCTATAGTGTTTAAGTTCGTTGATTTTGGAGGTATAATAGCATCATTTATAGTAGGATACCTAATATACGTCTTCGGAGGTAGAGAATACTTCATAGCGTTAATCACGTTCTACCTAGTCTCCGTCATCTTAACGAAGATTAGAGTAAAGAAAGTTAGAGAAGTTGAGAATAAAGAAGACGGGGTGAGAGGTTGGAGGAACGTGGTTGCAAATGGTTTTACCGCGACAGTTGCCGCTGTCGCATCAGGATTATCAGCAGATCATAGAGTATTCTTTGCAACATATCTTGGAGCATTATCCTCTGCATTCGCTGATACATTAGCAACAGAAGTAGGGTTGATGTATCCTGGCATGCCTAGACTGATAACGAGTATGAAGAAGGTTAAGCCGGGAACACCTGGAGCTGTAACCCCACTAGGATACATGGGTGGATTGATGGGTATGACTGTCCTAGCATTAGTAGCTTCAATTATAGATAAGAGACTATCGTTTTATGAAGTTGCAGCAATTGTATTTCTGCCAGGACTAGTAGGGATGACTATTGACAGCATACTTGGAGCTACAATCCAAGCAAAGTATAGATGTAGGATATGTGGTAAAAACACAGAGTCTTCAAGCCACTGTGGAGAAAAGTCAGAACAAATAAAAGGAGTAAGATACATTAATACACATACAGTAAACCTAATAGCTACAATAATCGGGGGAACAATAGCCTACACGCTAGCAAACATTTTCCTCCAATGAAAGATCATGAAAAAGTCAAAACATGAAGCTTTTATCTACTTGAAGATTATCTAAGCATTGGTTAAATCGATTGGAACTTGAATAAAAAATATGTGGGTATGAGTTAGTGGTTTTCTGTTTATTATTTTTAGGTTTTGGTTTTCTGGAATCTTTTTTCTATGTCATCCCAGTTTACTACATTCCACCAATTGTCTACGTAGCTTGCTCTATCATTCTTGTATTGTAGGTAGTATGCGTGCTCCCATACGTCTAATGTTAAGAGGAGTGGGAGGTTTGGAGGATGCATAAAGTTTTGTTTTTCGACTTGGTATATTATTAAAGCATCTATCTCCGGGTCATATGTTAGTATGGCCCATCCGACTGCTTCAACATTCTTAGCTGCATCACTAAATTGTTTCTTGAAGAATTCGAAGCTTCCGAAGTCTTTCTCTATCTGGTCTGCTATTTTCCCACCTGGTTTTCCTCCACCTTTACTTGGTGGAGCCATGTTATGCCAGAATACTGTATGGAGTCTATGCCCGCTCAAGTTGAAACTTAGATCTCTGAGTATCCCTCTAATATTCTCTGGGTTCTCTCCTCTTCTATTTTTTTCTAGTCTTTCTAGTGCGGTGTTTGCTCCATTAACGTATGCTTGGTGATGTTTCTGGTGGTGTATCTTCATTATTTCTTCTATTATTACGGGTTCTAGAGCATTATAGTTGTATGGTAGAGGTGGTAGCTCATATTTCTTAGCCATTCTTCTTCAAGTGTATAATATAACGCCGTTTTAAAATAATTAATCCAACCACTAAGAAATGAGAAAAACACCAACAAATAAAACTAGATTCAGGCACTCTTAGAAAAATCTATCTGAGCAACTCAAGATGTTAACTTTCTTCACTAAGCTCAGTTATTCATCTAAGAATGCTAAGTATATCGATTACTCCTTCACCGTCACTTTTGGGAGAAACGTAATCAACTAATTCTTTAATTTTTTCATCAGCATTAGAAGGTGCTGCTTTAAAATCAGCTCTCTCAAGCATTTCAATATCTATTTCTGAGTCTCCTACTGCAGCTATAAATCCTTCAAAAGTCATTAACTTCAGTAACTCGTTTACTCCATAGGATTTATCAATATTCTTGGGTAGGAGTAGTAGTGAGCCTTTATTATTTAGGATCTTGAATTCTACTCGATGTTTGGAAGCAATAATGCTTATACTTTCTATACATTTACTGCATGATAGGTTTACTGTGTTCTCTTTAGGGGTAACGCATTCTAGATTCTTTACTTCATTAATGAATGAAAGCCATTCTTCATCGACTAGAATTCTATACGTCTTTGTTGAAGGGATATAGATTGATATACCTGCTTCGCAGACCCATCCATCAAATAATCCACTTAAATCTTCTCTAGATTCAAGATAATTCCTATCCCTCCCTGTGGCTAGTATTAGAATCCATCCATTATTCTTGAAGTCAACAAGCATATTTCTCAATTCTCTAGATATTCTATCTTCTCCTCCTTTTGTAAGTGTTCCATCAAGGTCTAGGATTAATGCTTTACTCGATCTCAATTTCAACTCCTTTCTTATGGAATTCTCCTGAAAGCTTGTTTATTATCCATTTCATCTTACGTTGATTCACGATATGTAAAAGTAGGTTTACCTCAGTTTTATCATCAGTCCTAGTTATTGATGTTATCCTAGGGTCTTCGAAGAGTTCTGGTCTAATTTCATTTAAGACCTCCGTTATTGTTTCTTCTACTTTTTCTGGTTCAGAGTCTTTAATTGTTATCTTTAATTCTATTGAGGTGGGCATAGTTGATGATTTGTTTATTACTGGATGTTTTAAGAAGACTTGGTTTGGGATTATTATTCTTTCACCTTCGATTGAGACTAGTTCTACATCTTGGCTGTTTATCGAGAGTACTCGCCCTGTGAATTCTCCAATCTTTATGAAGTCTCCTTCGCTGAAGGGTCTCCTTATCCTGACATAGATCTCGCCGGCATAGTTTGAAAATATCTCTCTCATGCTTATCAGAACTACTATGAATATTCCGATGGATATTGCTGTCAATATGATTACATCTAAGCTGAGTATGCTGAAAGCTATTACTGCGCCTAGGATCATCAGGAAGTATCTCAGGATCTCGGCGAACTTTGAAGCGAATGCGTGTCCGAACTTGCTTAGATTCTCTATTATTATGTCTCTCAGTTTTGAGCCTAGGAAGACTGATAGTATTATTGATAGTACTGCGAAGACTATTCTTAAGATTAGGGAGTATTCTTCAGGGGTCATTTCTTCTCTCCTCCAATCTTTTCTAATAAGTCTTTAATATCTTTATCTGAGCAGGCGACATATACCGTGTCACCTAATTCTATGTTTTCTAAAGTGCTTGACTTTATCTTGTTGTCGATAGATACTGTGAAGAATGGGAGGTCTTTCTTTAAGATGAAGCTTCTTATTTTATGTAGAGTTTCAGCATTCTCGATCTTGAAAGCATAGATTCCTCCATCGAATCTTGAGAATTCATATATCTTGTTGACTCTGAACTTGTTTACTATCTCTTTTACTTTAGGTCCTATCGTCTTGTATGGGTTAATAATGTATTTTATTTTTTCTTTAATGAATATTGGCTCGTTTAATGGGTTGTTCAAGACTGTGATTACTATGGGTATTTCATTTATGATGGAGTGTTTAGCATATTTTAGATTGAGGGCGTCGGATTCTGTTGCAGATACTAGGGCGTCTATGAGGGATCGATTACTAGTAATATATTCTTCTACTTTGTCTATGCTTGAGAGTAGTGTCTCAGTGTATGGGAAAGTCTTCTTAACCATTTCAACTTTCTCGGATGTGAATTCGATTACTACTATTTTTCCTTCTGGGTCTATCTCTCTGAGAGTGGTAATTGTGAAGTATGCTAGGTGTCCTCCACCTATTACTATTGATCTCATGCGTATCCTTCTCCACCCAAGTCTATCTCGCCGATTGTTGAGATATACTTCTTCATCCAGACTTCATCTATCTTGCCATCTCTCATAGCTCTCTTCAATATTGCTTCAGCTACTTGGTAGGCCATGTCTGTTAGAGCGTGGAGAGGCTTCATTTCATGTTCTTTAAATCCCAAGTCTTCTTCAACGATCTTTACACCTTTCTTGTAGAAATCTATTAGTAGACCTACATCTACTCCCCAACCATTCTCAAACTCTACTTGATAGAATATTTTCCTCAATCCAGCGATCTCTCCGCTTAGAGGCTGCTTGAACTTAGCTAGTTCCGGATAAAACATTTTGAGTAGGGGTTTGGCGACAAGCTCTGTGACTCTGCCTGCAGCTCTCTCGAAGCATCCTTTAACGAATTCTGCTTTCCCCATCATTATCGGGGTGTAGAGTTTCTCGATGAATTGGGGGGTGAGGTTGGCTATGTCTATGTCTACGAAGACTACTATGTCTCCAGATGCAAGGTATGCGCCATCCTTCATAGCGACACCCTTACCTGGATAGATCAAGCTGCTCTGAACGATTACTTTCGCCCCCTCTTTTAAAGCAGTCTTCACAGTGTCATCACAGCTTCCACCATCAACGACTATGACTTCACTAACATTCTTAGCTCTAAAAGCTGTACGCACAGCTTTCCTAACATACCTCTCCCTATTCCTAGATGGAAAGACAACACTTACATCCATAACCTTAAACCTACATAATCTTAGATCAGCTAACTTAATAGTCTAAACAATGCATTTCCACGAGTCCGAATCAAACCTAAAAACTAAATACTATCATGCATGTATAAGTGGGAGAGTGAAGGAGAAACGGGCCCGTGGCCTAGTAAGGATAGGGCGCCGGACACATGGAAAATGTGGGTGATCCTCCTAAGCCGGGGGTCGTGGGTTCAAGTCCCACCGGGCCCGCTGAAAATACATTTTTCCACCTACCTTTAAAAAATGTTTTAACATGTGGTGTTAAAGGCTCCTTTAACGTTGAGGGTTTTTAAGAATTTCTTAAAAGAAATTATGAATATAAATGAGGTAAACGTCTCCTTAAGCTATTCGTGGAATATGGCGCACGCATCCTATTCAATGAAGACTTATCTGCTTTTTACTTTCCGCCTGAGCGTAAAAAAGTGTCATGAAATCCATTTCAGCTTACGCTAGATTTGCAGGCACTTTCAATTCTCTCTATGAGATTCCCTGAGAAAGGGCTAGCAGTAAGCGAGGAAGTAGTCGCTTTCAATTCTCTCTATGAGATTCAGTCGAATGGCCCAAGTGTAAGGGTTACCTCTTGGTATCTTTCAATTCTCTCTATGAGATTCGGAATTCTTTAGCGGCCTCCGTCATAGCACGTTGGATCATTATCTTTCAATTCTCTCTATGAGATTCATAATATAAATTTTTTCGCCGAAAACAAGTATCTCCATCCGCTTTCAATTCTCTCTATGAGATTCATAAAAACGGATAAGGGAGAGCTGGCTTTCGAGAATCTCTTTCAATTCTCTCTATGAGATTCATAGCGAGGAGGCTGGACGACATAGCTGAGAAAAGGCTTAAAAACTTTCAATTCTCTCTATGAGATTCACGAGGACGTCAAGTTTTTCCTACGCCTAATATCCTTCTTTAACTTTCAATTCTCTCTATGAGATTCAGCCCAGCTCCTGCCGCCCATATCTCCCAGTTGACTGTAGTCTTTCAATTCTCTCTATGAGATTCAAGAGGCAATAAAAAGAAAAGAGGAGTTCGACGATTTAGTAACTTTCAATTCTCTCTATGAGATTCTGCCATGTAGCCTGCTGGTTAGATCCATATGTTGGGTAACCCTTTCAATTCTCTCTATGAGATTCTAAATAGGACTATAAACACGTAAATGTCGAGGGAAAATGACTTTCAATTCTCTCTATGAGATTCAGAACAAGCCAAAAAAGAACTGGAACTAGAAAAACAACGACACTTTCAATTCTCTCTATGAGATTCACTTGGAAGGGGAGGAGGGGATGCGTAAGTTTCTTGCAACTTTCAATTCTCTCTATGAGATTCACCTCCACCCCCGCCAGATGCGCCGTAAGTGTCACTGGCGGCTTTCAATTCTCTCTATGAGATTCCGAGAACACTACATAAGGCGAGAAAAGATGGTTGTAGTGAACTTTCAATTCTCTCTATGAGATTCCCAGAGGAGAATCCTTAGACGAGCAATCACTGGAGAAAGAGTCTTTCAATTCTCTCTATGAGATTCTAAGCCCAATAGAGCATGCAGGCATATCCGTAGCATCTGGGACTTTCAATTCTCTCTATGAGATTCCTATATATGAAAACGCTACACCATCTACAGCAGAATCAACGCTTTCAATTCTCTCTATGAGATTCGGATTCAGATTTAGAGCAGATCGTGTATGTAATCAAGGTAGGCTTTCAATTCTCTCTATGAGATTCGTAGGAGTAGTAGTCGTAGTAGGTGTAGTAGTCGTAGGAGTCTTTCAATTCTCTCTATGAGATTCTCCACCCAAGGCTAGATACAGTAGCGTGA
>JAGDWP010000001.1 GCA_023269855.1 Nitrososphaerales archaeon
AGTAGAAGACCAAGACATCCTTCAACAACATAACATCAAACCCAATAAATAGAAGCGAGAAGTTTAGGAGTCGGTAGCATACTGGAACTTACCCATAAAGCTATTCATACTGTGCTACAACCACCTAAGGAGGTAAGCTTAAGTTGCTACGTCTATAGCTGCAGACGAAACAGTAATCTTTAACCTAGCGGAAAAAGCCTATCTTTGAGTAGCTAGGGAAGTGGAGACTGGAGAGATAGTAGCTCTTCAAGTAACTAGAGGAGGGGGATGGGAGAATGCTTAAAGTTCTTGGAGAAGGTAGAAGAGTCTTACATGAACAATCCTACTATTTATACTGATAGAAGTCCTTAGTACAATTGGTCTATGAAGTTCCTAGAGATAAGGCATAGGAGAAAGACTTCTGGAATAAGAAATTCAATAGAACAATGATTCTCTAAACTAAAGAGAAGAATAAGACAGTTCAATATTTACTTCCCCACATATAAACCGAAAGTTTCAGAAAGAAGGATAATATCATGAGTGGCCTTAAATTGACAATCTCCCAACAGATCAGGTAAAGATTGAAATCTAGCCACAATACTTGATTCATAGATGGAGAAGGTAAGAAGATACGGTAGAGGGGACTGTGGAGAAACATTCCTCCTCACAGGCGAAAAAATCTGGAAAGACGATCTAAGACTGGAGGCTTTAGGAGGGCTTGATGAGCTTTCAGCATTTATTGGTCTAGCTAGAACAATAATCGAAGAAAGTGAAATAGGCAGTATCTTAGAAGAAATCCAAGAAGACTTATTCACTATAGGTTATAGAATCCAGTTAGCTGGCGAAGTAAGACAAGATCTTGACGAAGAAATCAAGAAATCATTAGAGACTCTAGAATCTTGGGTTAAGGAGTATGAATCTAAGCTACCCGTTCTTAGAAAATTCATACTTCCAGGTGGACATAAGTCTGCTGCAGTATTGCATATAGCGAGAGCTGTAGCCAGGAGAGTTGAACGTCGTTTGGTTACTCTATCAAAGAAGGAATTTATCAAACCAGAAATCTTGGCATACATAAACCGTATCTCAACATTACTATTCCTATTAGCCAGGTACATTAATCTAGAAAAAGGATGCGAGGAAAGAGAATGGGTGCGAGAAGTAGAATAGTCGAATTCTCCAAGAGGTGGATGGCTGAGACAGTGACATCGAGGTTCAAGACCCTCTTCGGAGAACATCTATTATCTAGGAAGCTCAGATGGATAGACATAGAGCTAATGTCCAAAGCATACATATACAACATACTCTTAAACAAAATAACATCATAGAAAACAAGACCCTAACATGAGACGAGAGTATCAAGCTCCAAGAATTAAGCCACAAAGCAAGAATGCAGAAAAATGGACTCTACTATGTTTATGGATTTTCGAAAACGTTATGTGAATTATTGAAGAAGCCGTTAGACATTGAGAAACTAAGATATTACATTGAATATAGTGTAGAGACTATGACATCGTTTCTTAGAGCATTCTTCGACAGCGAAGGAAGCGTAGAAAAGAATGGGAAGATACGTGGTTGAATATAGAAGTGACAGGACCACATCTAGCAGTAAAGAGGGAGACTCTATTCTATGATAAAAAGATGGAAAAACATATTATACAAAGAAAGATGAATACTGTCTCTATATTCGAGTAAGTTCTAGGCGGAGACTCGCTGAACTCATAGGATTCACTATTAAGAGGAAGATGGAGAGACTAATAAAAGCCCTCAACCCCCATTCTTTTCCCATAAAACTTACGAAGTATACTCTACAGCTTTAATCAAGCTATTAATAGATAAGGGATTCAAGATTGTTAAACCTACAAAGTCTCAGATGGAGAGGTTCGGATTAACGGATTCAGCCATTGAGCCCGAGGCAGTAATTACGAATTGCCCTGATAGACACTTCATAGAAGTGGAGGGAACTCTGGAAGTAGTTGAATCTATAATTTATGAGGTGAGAAACTTCCTTGAAGACTCGATTATTTTATGGAGGATGAAAGATAAGAATAATTCATGTGTAAGAGTTGGGTTTCCGGTTGAGGCGAAGAAGAAGCTTGACGAGTTAAGATCCATGGTAGCATACACTGTTCCATGGCATCACTATTGTAGAGCAGGTGGAGAAATTCTTTCAAACATGGTTAGCTTTGCTGAAGACTTAGTTGAGAGGGGACTCATACCTCCAGAAGAAATGAATAAAATGTTTGAAGAACAAGTTAGACAGCTTACTCCGAAGCTTGGCTCTAGAGTAAAGATAGTCCCTGTCGTTTTCATAACCGCATCTACACTTTAATCGTTTATACCCATTCGGCGCTAGTTTTCCGTTACATCTCGGGCATAGGGTTGACGTATTCGATTGGTAAGCCCTCAAGCTTAGCTCGTACTCGATGTAGAATTGTAGTTTCCTGAAGTTCCATGAGTGGAGTCTTCTATTCATCTTTCAGCCGTAGTCAATTCTCTTCTTTATTCCTTTGAGGTTCTCCATCACTATGCCGAAGCCGTGTTGCTTAGCAATGTTTATGATTGCTCTTGAAATCTTATGGCATTCATCCATGGCTTTATGCTTCTCTCTTTTAAAGTATTTTGCAAGAAGCTTCTTAGCGGTCAGCAGTTTATATTTACTGAATTTTTTGCTTGTGGCTTAATTCTTTATTGTTTGAGAGTCTCCTCTGTTAGCTATAAATTCACTTTCTATGTTTTGTATGCTTTTAGCCATGCAGTATTCTCCATATAGGTGTTTGAATGTTGAGAATGCTGTTTCAGTCATCCATCTTCTACCATAGTTCATAAGCTTACTCCACTCTTTATTTCTATGCGTCCTGATTAGCCTCACTGCTCTAAGCCTTTCAGGAGGGCTTCCATCCAGCCTAGCGTTTCTTCTAGGCTTGATAATAGGCTTTATGCCCATACGCTTAAGAAGCCTATAGACTTTAGATGAGTCGTATACTCCATCCATGATTGCTTCATCGATAATCCTCCGCCTAGAAGCTTTCTCGATTAAAGCTGGTAATGCTTCTGAATCATGAACATCATCCATCGTTATCTCCATCGCTAAGATTTCTTCTGTCTTGACGTCGACTGCGAAATGAATCTTAATATAACGTTTCTTCTTTCCGTGTATGCGCATAACCCATCCCCAGCCTTATGGATGCTAACGCTGCTGGAGTAATATCTCGTAACATTCCGGTTTGTAATAAAAATATTCGAAGCTTTTTGTTCTAGTTATGCTAGTGGTTTATCTCCATTGAACTGTATTTACTCTTCAACCTCCCCGTATTGTGGAGGCGCTTTTCCCACAGATTTCATGATTAATGGATACTTTACATCTCTCTTAAGAGACTCTATCTTTACGAGCTTGAGGATGAAGTGCCACTCATCACCATAATCGAAGAGGAATAGCATCCTTTTTCCAACAGTGTTAAAAACCTCGTTCACCTTTGTCTTCTTTACACTCTTACTAGTACTGTAAGGCTCGGGTGTTAATATTCCCTCCTCCTCCAAATCCTTGAAGAGTTCATAGCATTCCTCTGAACTTATCCAGTCTCTTACATTATCGTAGAAGCCGAAGGCGTGGTCGAAGTCGAAGTCGAAGGCATCCACCACAGCCTTGGCTAAATTGTATAATGTAAAACCTTCAGGAATAGCTAAGACCCTGTATGGTCTACCTCTAACCCTACCGTACCAGTCACTCAAGACAGCCTTAATTAGAAATATCCTCTCTCCCTCACTTCTACACTTCTTCAAGCCATAACCTCCAATCCTAGCTAAAGACACATCATATTTTAGGTCTTCCTTCAGGTTGATCGGCACTGACAAGTTTTATTTGAAATTTACTCATTAATAAGCTTCAAAAACATAAATTGAGTGTTGGTACAGAGGGGATTTCCAACCTCCCTACAGGATAGTATTACTAACTTGTCAGTGCCAGGTCGGGACTTGTCAACTTAATGTTTCTATGTTTTAGAATTTTGTCTTCAAAGACTGTTATCTCAAGAATTCCGAGAAAAGATGCTATACTTAAAAATCGGGTTGTCTCTCTTATATGTAGTGATGTTGCGGGTTAGATAGTATGGAGGATGAATATAGACGTCTGATCTCCAAAATCTTAAAAGCAGTACCGGGACTAACCATAAAAGAATTAGAATCATTAGTAAATGAGAAAGTTAAAGCTCATCCATACCTGAATAAGGTTGGAGCAATTCTACTCGTAGCTGAAGAATTG
>JAGDWP010000003.1 GCA_023269855.1 Nitrososphaerales archaeon
AGACTCGAAAAGTGTTTCAGGATATTCTTCAATGGTGTATATCTTACTGAATATTTCACATATTATCTCAGGGTAATCTGTGTAAATTTTCTGGTTGGACAATATCTTTGATACTTTCCTGAATTTCTTTAATGTGTCTATTATTCCTCCTTCCAGTAATAGTTTCATGTATATCGACGGCTCCTCTCCTACTGACGTTTTCTGAATTGCTTCTGCAGCTAGTCTTCCAGATTCTATCGCTAAGTCTACTCCCCTTACTGTGAAGCCTGTGTTTAATGTTAAACCAGCTGCATCTCCAACTACTAAGTATCCTCTACCATACGGTTTCAGCATAACGTCTCTATATCCTGCTTCTCTGATAATGTCTGCAGAATACTCTATTTCAACTCCATCTTTAACTAGATTGAAGATTGATGGATGCATCTTCAATTCTTCTATTACATCTTTTGCCTCTACATTATTATTGAACAATGGTCTATAGATTACACCTATGGAGACATATTCTTCCATAGTGTATATGAAGCCTCCGCCAAACTTTGGGCTGATCAGAAAATAGGCTGAGCCTTCTTCATCCTCTAGACCGAATCTCTCGTTTATCTTTTCTTTACCCAGCTTGATTACCTCCTTTATGCCTACAGCTATGTCTTTAGGAGATATCTTCTCTCTTAATCCATGTTTCTCTAATAGTAGAGTGTTCGCTCCTTCAGCTACTACGATGTAATCTGCTTCAAGCTTTTCTTCTCCCACTCTAACACCGTAAGCTTGACCATCTCTAAACAAGATCTCGTCTACTCTCACACTTGTCGCTAATGTAACGTTTTTCTCTTCAACTTTTGATGCAAACCATTTTAAGAATCTGCTCAGGAAAGCTGTAAAACTATCATATCCGTTCGGCTTCCTATTTATTTGGTATTCAAGATTTACTGAGTTTTCCTCGCATAGTATGGATAGCTTCTCTCTTCTAACCCATCTCTCAATAGGTGCGTCTGTTCTCCATTCTGGAAAGTATTTGTCTAAGACGTAGCTGTAAATTCTCCCTCCGAAAACATTCTTAGAACCCGGCTCTAAACCTCTTTCGAGAACAATTACATTGTATTCCTTATCAGCTAGGAAATATGCTGTTGAAAGACCCGCTGGTCCCGCACCTATCACTATTACATCGTATTTTTCACTCAATGAGCATCAACACCCTTCGTTTACCTCTATCAACGGGTATAAACATTTACTTGATCTTATTTAGACTCTATGGTCTTGTCTATTTCTTTCTTAATTTCTCTAGTAGTCTTGGAAGAATTTGGTATAAGTCCCCTATTACTCCGTAATCTGCTTCACTAAATATTGGAGCATTAGGATCCTTGTTTACAGCTATTATTGTTTTAGAATTTCTAACAGCAATCATGTGTAGAGGCTGCCCAGAAATTCCTACCGCTATGTAGATTTTCGGGTTTATTATCACTCCAGATATACCTATCCAGGTATCAGACCACCCATAATCTGCAGCGAGAGGTCTAGTTACGCTCCATGCACCGTTAAGTATAGTTGAGAGCTCTTTTACAATTTCAAGGTCTTCCTTCTTCTTGAATCCTCTTCCAGCGGCCACAACTATATCTGCTTTATCTAGTGGAATCCCTTCATATTCTCTCTTCTTGAATTCTGTCCAGATAAGCTCTTTCCCAATGCTTGTTAAATATTCTACTTCCCCATTTACTTGTTTATCAGATGGTTTAAATGCTCCCTGAATTATGCATGCAGTTACGGGTAGTGTAAGTCTAATCTTTGCAATGCATCCTCCACCATAGACTAGTCTACTCATCTCCAATGTTTGATCATCACGCTTTACATCGATTACATCCGTTATCACGGGCTGACTCAAGTGTCCAGCGTATAATCCAGCAAGCGTTCGCCCCTTAATTGTTGAGGGGAAAATAGTTAAGTCAGGTTTGATCTTCTGTGATACTTCTTGAATAATCTTATGATAAGTGTTTGGTTCATATTTAACTCCCTCGAAGACATATGTTTTATCAAATATTCTGGTAGCTTGATTACTTAACTCTCTAGATGATATCACTCCATACAGTTCTCCATCCAATATCTCCGAGATGCTTCTAGCCTGTTTAAGCCATTCAACGGTTTCACCATATACTAGTATCTTCATTAAGATCATACCTCGCTAGTTAATACTCTCACTAGGTTTTCGATTGCCTTCTCCAAGTCTTCACCTGCATCCCATATAATCTTCTTCCTTTGAACAACGTATCTCTTCAATTCTTCTATTTCAATCCTCTTCAATTCTATTCCAAGATCCTCAGCTGTCAATTTCTTTATCTCCATCTTCTTAGATCTAAGTATTGTTTTTAATGTTGGTATCCTCGGCTCGTTTGCTTCAGTTGTTACTGTAACTACTATGGGGGGAGACACTCTATATGTGTAGGTTCCATCTTCCATTACGCATCTTGCTTCAAAGACTCCGTCGTTATAGCTCAACGAGTCTACTCCAGCTATTATCGGTACACCGATTTTCGATGCTATAATCGGTCCAAGAGTGTATGAGTGAGTATCGAGTGAGCCTGCGCCGAGAATTATCAAGTCGTATGGTCCAGTCTTCTTAGCTAGAGAAGCTATTATTTCTCCAATCGTGATTGCTTGTAAATTCTCGTATTCTTTTACTTCAACTATGTAGCCTTCATCTATTCCCATAGCATATGCATCTCTAATTATTCTCTCATGCTCTGGACCGGAGCCCACCGTCACAGCTACTGTATATGCATTATGTTTCTCTTTTAGTCTAACTGCTTCTTCTATTGCACATTTATCTGAGTCACCTATCTTCCGAGGCGCAATATCTATTAGGGGTTCTCCAGATGACTCATACTTCAACTGGCTGATATCTAGCGTTAGCTTTATCGGTGTCAGTATCTTCACTGTTTTTCCTCCCAACTATTTAGTTGTTATCCTTTAACATATTCTCTTCCTATGAGGTCTCTAGCTATTATTATCCGCATTATGTTTTGCGCACCTTCTGCACCTATTGTATAAGAGAAGGTTCCAAGCCATCCTCTGAATGCATTACAATCTTTCGTGTAAGCATATGCTCCATACCATTTCATGAGTTCTTCATATATTTTCGTCGTGGCCTCTGGAGCTTTCATCTTGCATAATGCTACAGGTATGTTTAAGTCTTTCTCTTTCCATTTCGGATCTTTCTGGATATAGATTTTGTCCGCAAGCCATGCAGCTCTATAGGTTAGGAGTCTCGCGGCTTCTAGTTCACCGTATAGCTCAGACAATCTAAAACTTACAGCTTGGAATGAGGCTAGAGGTCTTCCTTCGAATAGTTTCCTATTCTTTATCCATTCTATTGCTTGGTCGAGTGCCCACCTACCGCTACCTATTGTTGCTGCTGCTACAAGTATTCTAGCAACATTGAATCCTTCCATTAAATAGTAGAATCCCTTGTTCTCTTCACCGATCCTATATTTATCATCTATTTCAAAATCTTCAAGTATGAATCCTCCAGTGCTTATCCCTCTTCTTCCTATTTCTTCAAATATTGTTGGTTTCCATCCTTGTCTCGTCTTTCCATTCCATCTAACGATGAGGTTGAACGCTGTTATGTTTCTATGACCATATTCTGGTTTACCTGTTTTGGCTACTAGGAAGTATCCGCCACCTTCAGCTAGCTCCTGAATCTCTCTTATCCCACTTATGTATGTTTTCTCACCATTTACTATCCATACATTATTCTTCTTTACAGCTGTTGTTTTTATTCCAGCTACATCTGATCCTCCATGCGATTCTGTTGAAGCTATCCCATAGAATGCTTCTCCACCTGCTACTTTGGGTAGAATCTCTTTCTTGACATCTTCTCTACTATATCTTTCCACTAGTAGTGGCCATCCATTGTTTAGGAGAGTGTAGACTGCTGTTGCTACTGACGGGTCATGGTACGCTATTTCTTCTGCAGCTATAGCGGCCATTGTTATTGTCCCACCCACTCCCCCATATTCTTCTGAGACAGGTATAGCGAATAAACCCTGCTCACCCATCTTCTTTATTAAATCTAATGGGATCCTTCCTCTCTCATCTATCTCAACCCATCTAGGCTCAATATACCTTTTACAGAATTCTTGGACAGATTCTCTAAACCTTACTTCGTCTTCTGAAAACTCGAAATCCATACAAAAGATACGTTAAATCTTATTTTTAAAGAATTCTT
>JAGDWP010000055.1 GCA_023269855.1 Nitrososphaerales archaeon
TGGATGGAAGCTTATCGATATCGTTTCGAGGACTAGAGTCCCAGCATCAATAATCTTAAAGCAGTTAAGAAGAGGAGCCTATAGTAGTCTTGATATAAGTTTTTACACAATTTCTATTCTCAAGTAAATGTATAACTAATACGAAAGCTAAGAATATTGAAGTCTGCATATGGAAGTCTCTCCAATCATCCTTCCTTAAACCAAGAAATTCTATTTTACCAGATTGCGGTCCCCTAGGCCAAACGTATAAGATTAACCCCGTCATCAGAGTAATAATTCCTAGAAAAACCATAAGATAGAAAAGCGCTGCTCTCAAAGTTAGTTTCATGAAAAGATTATCTTATCCCTCTAATTTAAGTATTGCAAGTGACTAGGAAATTGATTCAACACCTTCCATTGATTGATATAGTCTTGATAGTATTACCGGTGGGATTATTGATGTTAAGATGATCATTCCAATAGCTTGAATGTATATGGGTTGAGTTATTAATCCACTTCTAAGTCCTAGGCTAGCTATTACTATCCCAAGTTCACCTCTAGGAACCATTCCAACCCCAACTCTTACACTTTTCTTCCAGCTTCTAAGTTTAGGTAATGCTGACAATGCGGCTCCTAGAAACTTTGTAACGAAAGCAATAGCTGTAAAGAATAATAGACTAGCCATTACGTTTTCGTTGAATACTGTTACATCAACTCTTGCACCTACGACTGTGAAGAAGAGTGGACTAAATACTTGGTTTAAATGTTTAACGAAGTCTTTGATTCGAACTAGCGCTTTGGATTCAGCGACTGCTAACCCCGCAACATATGAACCAATGATTGGTGAAAGCCCTAGACCTGCTGCTATTGCGGAAAGTATAAATGCTGAACCTATTGCTGCAGCCTCGACAGCTCCTTCAACTCTAATCAACGATGCACGTTCAATAAACCTTGGAATAATATAGACTGCTATGAAGAGCATAAAGAACCATATGATGAAAAAGATAGAGGCCGTCCTTAATGCATTGATTATATCCAGCTTTCCACTTGGATCAGATAATGCTGAAGAAACAACTGTAAGGATTATAACTCCTATCACGTCATCAACTACTGCTGCATTTACTAATAATGTGCCTTCATCTGATAGTAATGCTCCGAAATCTTCCATGACTCTAACAGTTATAGCTAAGCTTGTTGCAACCATTATTGCGCCAACCATTAAAGCAGAACCTTGCGGATATCCTAACCATGAGAAAAAATAGTATCCCCCAATGAAAGGTATTAGTGCTCCACCGCTAGCTACAATGAAAGCCCATATTCCAGCTTTCCTCAAACTTGTGGCGCCCATCTCTAGTCCAGCAGAGAATAAGATCATTATTGCACCTATTTCTGCAAATGCATCAACGAACTCATTCAATAATACTAAGGGCTCTCCAAAGATGACTATTGCTGTCCCAAGCATGGAGGGGCCAAGTAAGACCCCAGCTAAAAGCTCGCCAATAACTGGTGGTAGCTTGAAGCTTGAAAAAGCTCCTCCTAAAACTTTTGCAAAGAAGACTAGTACGCTGATCGTTACGATAGCTCTCATTATTGGATCCATGCTACTAGCAACGGCTTCTACAGCCAATCCTAACACCTCACGTTAAGATGGCAAAGCTTCTTGATAAATTTCTACTTTAACTGTTTCATGTCATGACAAAGTAATACTTTGGGAAGACTTGAGGTTAAGTAAATGTAAAGTATAAGCTTTCTACAGTGTATGTTGCATGCGGCGCGTCGATGCAGTGGTTTTCGATGTCGATGGAACACTCTACAAGTCTATCGAGTATGAAAAATATCTGCGAGAATCTATCCACAGAGTTCTTGGAGAAATCTTAGGTATTGATCATAATGTAGCAGGTATGAGGCTAGAATCTCTTAAAAAAGATCTTAAGACGGTTAGTTTAAGTGTTCAAGTCATGGGCGTGGATAGAAAGAGATTCTACGAATTGCTAGCTGAAAAAATTAATCCCTCCATATACATTAAACCACATCCTGAAGTAAAGAGGCTTTTATCAGAGCTTAGAGAGAGAAATCTAAAGATTGGATGCCACACTAATTCAGGTAAAATGTTATTCTTAAAAGTTATTAAAGCGATAGGTCTCACGGTAAATGACTTCGACGTTGTGGTTACAAGCGATGACGCTGAACCAAAGCCTTTGAAAAATGGTTACATTCTGTTATCAAGATTATTAGGTTTACCTTTTAACAGGATATTGTATGTTGGTGACAGATGGGAAGTAGAAGTGAAGCCTGCTAAAGAACTCGGTATGGTTACAGCATTAATTCACTCTAGAGACGGTGAACCAGACTTCTATCTTAACAGTATAACAGAAGTAGTTCAAATAATTGAAGAATAACCAATCCCAATTAGTTAACGGATGGCTAACTATAATTATGCTGCAAGATAATAATATTCTCCAACTTCTTTCTGTATCTTATCTAGCTGGGAACCAGGCTTATTCGCTCTAGGTCTACCAGTCTCAGGGTCTCTTCTAAAGGTTATATTCATTTCCTTTAGAAATCGGTTGAATCCTGTATGTAAATCTTGTGGAGGATTAGCTACTCCATACCTTCCAGGTTCTCCAGAGAATACCATAAGTCTACTTGATGAGAAGTCTAATACCATAAGGTCGTGTTCTACGAGGAAAGTATAGGCTTTCCTATCTCTTGTTACTCTCTTAAGTATCTTTGATATAACGTATCTTTCTTCAACGTCTAAATATGCGCTCGGCTCATCTAGGAGATATACTTCTGCTTCACGAGACAATGCTTCAGCAATTACTACTTTCTGGAGTTCTCCACCACTAAGCTCTAGGAGACTCCTATCAAGCATTTCATCCAGTCTTAGAGGTTTCAAGATTTCTTCTCTATAGATTTCAGATTCGAAAAATCTTCCCGCAGCTTGTCTTAAGACTTGTTCAACTATTGCATCCCTGGGCGCAGGATACTGAGGTTTGTAACTTACCGACTTGTATGAGAGTCTAAAGCCTTCATCACTTTCTTCTAATCCTGCTAATAGTTTTATGAAAGTTGTCTTCCCTATACCGTTTGCACCCATAATACCTACTACTTCACCTCTATACGCTCTACCTTCTCTAACCTCAAGCCTAAAATCTCCATAAGTCTTCGACATGTTAGGCCAGTACAATGCTTCTGAACTCTCTAACTCAGTCTGTGAAACTGGTGGTCTAACTTGGAAGAGTATGCTGTCTGATCTAAATCTAACATTTTCTGAAGGTATGTAGCCTTGGAGAAATATGTTTATTCCTTCTCTAACGTTGAATGGACCTGAAACAACACCATATACAGATGGCTTGCCATATAGTACAAATATTTTGTCTGCTAAGTAGTCTAAAACAGCAAGGTCATGGTCTACGACAAGGACCCTTGAATCTTCACTACATGATTCTCTAATAATTGAAGCAATCTTGAATCTTTGCTTAATATCTAGGTAAGCGCTTGGTTCATCAATTAAGAAAGTATCTGAACCCCTGCCTATACAAGCTGCAATTGCAAGCCTTTGTAGTTCTCCTCCACTTAAAACGGAAACCTCCCTATCTAGTAGATGAGATAATTCGAAAGATTCAATTATCTTATTGAGCTTTTCAGGCGATACAACTCTTCTTAACAGCTCACCCACTTTTCCTTTGACAACTTTAGGTATTTTATCTATGTATTGGGGTTTATAACTTATCTTAAGTTTCCCTTGAGAAAGAAGAACTAGATATTCCTGTAATAATGATCCTCTAAAGTATCTTGCAACCTCAGATAGATCTATATCGGATGAATCTAGTCTCCCTAAGTTAGGCTTAAGCTGTCCAGCAAGTATGTTAGTAGCAGTAGTCTTCCCAATACCATTCTTCCCTATTAAACCTACTACTGTATTCTTCTCAAGATAGGGTAGCCTGTAAAGTCTAAAACTGTTAACTCCATACTGGTGTACAAGGTCTTCTGCTAATTCTTCTGGAAGATTAACGATAGATATAGCATTGAATGGGCACTTATTAGCGCATATACCACATCCGATACAGAGAGGCTCAACTATTATCGGATAGCCATCTTCACCCATCTTTATAGCTTCAATCTGGTTTCTAACTGGAGGGCAGAACCTAATGCATGGTATCCCACATTTACGTGAATCACATTTCTCCCTATCTAAGACAGCAACCCTTGTAGTCAACATAAACCCCCCAACATTCCCTCATTACATATATCCTAAACCCCGTACTCATTCTAGAAGATGGGTAACTTCTTCATAATCTTTAATTCAGTCAGCATATGAATTATATCTTCTCCTTAATAAACATGAGATTTCAACCTATTTGTGTAGATTCTAGAAAAAATGGTTAAAGTTACAACATCTCTCAACAGTATCCTCCAATTACTAAGACTTCTCCAGTTATGTATGAAGCTTCATCAGATGCAAGAAACAGTATTGCATTCGCAACCTCTTCAGGTCTTCCAAGTCTACCAAACAAATATCTACCTACTTTTTTCTTTAATTCCTCCTCGCTCCTATAAGCTCTAAACATCTGTGTATCTATAGCTCTTGGAGCTACTGCATTAACTCTAATATTGTATGGCATTAGATCTTCTGCTAGAGATTTTGTGAAACCTATTAAGCCAGCTTTAGAAGTAGCGTATGCTATTATCTTATCACCACCTCTTAATCCCAATACTGATGCAACATTAACAATTGACCCCGACTTATTTTTAATCATGTGAGGAACAACATATTTACAGCATAAGAATGCTGACCTGAGATTAACCTTCATCACTCTATCCCATGTATTAACATCTGTCTCAAGAATTGTTCCGACAGGCTGTATGGCTGCATTATTAACTAAAATATCTATCTTTCCAAGTTTTTTAATTACGGTCTCAACCATATTCTTTACATCATCTGCTTCTGATACATCAGCCTGGATGAATAAGGCAGTTCCACCAGGTATTCCAAGATTAATGTATTCTGTAGTTTCTTCTCCTTCATCTCTCAAAACATCTACGATAACGGTTTTCGCCCCCTCTCTTGCAAAAAGGATCGCTGTTGCTTTTCCGATACCTCTTGCAGCACCTGTAATTATGGCCACTTTACCTTCAAGTCTTTTCAATTATATAATCCCGAAAAAACCAGAATTAGACAACATTATTTAACTATTATTATTAGATTTACCCAGACTTCGAAAATAGTTATTCTAACAACTTTTAGCCAGTCATTACAGTATAGAGATTGGGAAAGGTAAAGAATATTAAAAACAAGTAATAGATGAAGAGTAGGTGGTTGACGTATGGGTTTATATGAGAAACATGAAGTTGTTGCTAAGGTTATAGAAGTAGGACTTGTTCCAATATTCTATCATGGCGACGTCGAGGTTGCTAAAAAAGTATCAACAGCTGTTGCTGAAGCTGGCTCAAAACTATTAGAATTCACAAACAGAGGACCTAGAGCATTCCTAGTATTTGCGGAGCTTGCTAAATGGCGTGACTCAGAAAGACCAGACTTGATCTTAGGTGCTGGAACGATTCTTGATCCTGCTACTGCAGCTCTCTACATAAACTTGGGCGCAGACTTCATAGTTGGTCCCAGCTTCAATCCTGAAGTTGCGAAGCTCTGTAATAGAAGACATGTAGCATACGTTCCTGGGTGTAGTACTCCGACAGAGATAGCTTATGCTGAAGAACTAGGTGCAGACATCTTCAAAATATTCCCTGCTGAAGTGTTAACTTCAAAGTTTATCAAGAACATTTTAGGTCCATGTCCTTGGCTGAAGCTTATGCCCTCAGGGGGATTAGAGCCTAAGAAAGAAGTAGTTGAAGAATGGATTAGCGCAGGTGCTGTAGCTTTGAATATGGGGACTTCACTGCTTAGACCAGACTTGATAAAAGCTGGAGACTACGAGACCTTAAAGAAGAAAGTAGAAGAATGTCTACAATACATTCGTGAAGCTAAGGCGAAAACAAAGAAGCAGAAGTAGCGAGGATACTGGAAATGAAGCAAAAAATACTTGTAACTTCACGTTCTTACGGAAGATACTATCCTGATCAGCTTGAGAGACTAAAGAGTCTTGGAGAAGTAGTATATGCGGAGAACCCCCCCTTGAAAGAAGATAGATTATCTCAGATAATTCATGAATATGACGCTATAGTAGCAGGTCTAGATGATTATACTGCGAAAGTCTTAGAGAAAGCTGAAAGATTAAAGATTCTTGCAAGATACGGTGTAGGAATAGATAATGTTGACTTAAAGAAAGCTACAGAATTAGGGATAATTGTAACATACACGCCTGGGGCTAACACCATAGCTGTTGCAGAACATACTTTCTCATTGATTCTCTCACTGATAAAGAATATACCGAAGCTGAATGAAGCTGCGAAAAGAGGAGAATGGGGTGGTAAGAGAGAACTGAATAGAGAACTCTATGGCAAGGTTTTGGGAATAGTGGGTTTAGGCAGTATTGGTAGAGCTGTCGCTGCGATGGCGAAAGGATTTGGAATGGAAGTCATTGCTTATAGCCCAAGAGTAAAGAAGGAGGATGCTGAAAAAATCGGAGTAAAACTAGTATCACTTGAAGAACTACTCCAAAAATCGGATGTAGTCTCCATTCACACTTCATACTCTCCACAGAAGTATCATCTAATCGGAGAAAGACAATTAAAGATGATGAAGAAGACAGCATATCTCGTTAATACAGCGAGAGGGGAGCTAATAGATGAGAAAGCTCTTGTAAATGCTTTGAAGAACGGAGATATCGCAGGTGCGGCACTAGATGTATTCGAGCATGAGCCCCCATCCCCAGATAATGAATTACTGAAGCTTGATAATGTTATTGTTACACCTCATGCAGCATCACATACATGGGAAGCAGTGAGAAGAATGGGGGAAATGGTTACTGAAGACATCGAAGCCGTCCTTAAAGGGCTTAAACCGAAAAACATTGCTAATCCAGAAGTATTAGAACGGAGTAACATAAGAGTAAAAGTAAAATAAATTTCTCCTTTACAGTTTGATTTCTTTTTTCAACTCGAAGACTGACTCCTTTTAAGAGGGACTGGACTGGACAGTTATTGACTTAAAGCTTGGTTTTTTCACTACGACATACTTGAGTTCTTGCTGTATTTCAACGTTGATTCAGTAGTTCGTATGATAGTTTAAGGGATTAATGCGGCCATTATTGCTGCCTCTGTCCATAGCCTATTTTCTGCTTGGTCGTATACTACGGACCATCTTCCCTCGATTACTTCCGTGGTCATCTCGTTTCCTCTATAGGCTGGCAGGCAATGCATGAATATTGCATCTTCTTTAGCTTGATTCATTATTTCAGCTGTTACAGTAAAGGGTTTGAAGTCTTCTTTTCTCTTCTCTTTATCCATTTCAGGTTTTCCCATGCTCCACCAAGTATTTGCATAGATTATGTCTGCGCCTCTAACAGCTTCTTTAATGTCGTGGATTATCTCTAGTCTTGTACCGTTTCTTGAAGCTTTTTCTTGACCATACTTCCATATCTCGGGTAACGGCTCATATCCTCTTGGAGCTGCTATGATTAAGTCTATACCGAAGACTGGGGCTACAGTTATAAGAGAATGGCAGACATTCCATATATCTCCTGTGTAAACCATTCTTAACCCATCAAGTCTACCTTTCTTCTCTCTTATAGTTAGTAGGTCGGCCATGACTTGGCATGGATGTTCCTCATCTGTTAAAGCATTGATAACGGGGTTCTTCATGTATCTAGCATATTCTTCGACTTCACTCTGCTCGAAAGTTCTAATAACTAATGCGTCATAGTATCTGTCTAATACGTTTGCAGTATCTATGATTGGTTCACCTCTTGCAAGCTGTAGTTCATCAGGCCTCATATAGACTGAGAATGCTCCAAGCCTGCTAGCTGCGATCTGGAAAGAATTCCTAGTCCTCGTTGAAGGCTTCTTGAAAAGTAATGCAATATTTCTTCCATCCAGAATCTCTCTAAGACTCTTCCGCATACCCGCATAAAACATTGATTTAAGCTGAGAAGATAAATCAAGTATAAAATCAAGTTCCTCCCTTGTAAAATCTCTAGTCGTGATAAAGTCTCTACCTTTCATATTGAAAGCAGGCACTTCAATCACCTCAAAATCATAACCGTATGAAAATTATATAAGAATTAATTAATCTAATCGATGGTCTACCATTCTTCTATGATTTCTTCATAGAGTTTCTTCAAGTTATCAAATAATAACGGACCATAATGGGTTAACGTGTCAGGTGGGAGAATGTATATTCTCTTATTTCTTACTGCCTTTAATCTACTCCATCCCCGCTTCCTAAATATTTCAACTAATTCTTCGTAGTCTTTCTTTTCATTGTATCCCACCTCGTATATTATTATGTCTGGGTCGGCTTTGGCAACTTCAGGGAAGCTGGGTTCAAAATATGACTTTTGAGTATCTATAAATATGTTTTTTAATCCTATGTGGTAGAGTGCTGATGATATGTAGGTTCCTGAACCTATTGTTATGGGGCTACCTAAGTTAACTTCAAAATATACTGTCATGAAGGTCTCATTTTTTATCTCACCCAGAATTCTGGTACATCTATCTATGACTTTGTAAGCATTTTCCACAAGATTCAATAATGTACCAAGGAATGTAATGTTTTCAAATATGCCGTAGAAAGAAGTAGGGAGTAGAGTTGGACATACATTGAATCCTCTACTTTTCAATTCTTGTGTTAGCTTTCTCTGTACTCCTGACGTAGTCAGAATTAGGTTCGGGTTAATCTCATATAATTTACTGTATATTACGTTTGTGTATGAGCCGACTCTAGGCAATGACCTTGCTTCAGGAGGATAGTTACAGAAGACACTAACACCGTAGACATGTTTCCATGCTCCAATATGATAAAGTATGTCAGTGTTTGATGGAGCTAAACTAACTATCTTAAGCTGATCGGGGATGTCAACATAATCTCCAAGCAAGTCATTAAACAACCTAATCATTATACATGCGTTTCTTTGTTTTCAGGATATTTTAAGATTTATCATTTAATGTTTATAGATTTTCAGTTAATTCAGATGTATTGATTAACTTTTTATCTTTATCTAACGGTATTCTTGTTAGGTGCGTAAGAGTGGCGAGGTTGTTTAATGAGGAGGCTCTAGAAGAACTTGAAGATAAGATTCGGAAATGGGAAAAAAGTACAGTTGTTAAGAGTTTGGAAAGATTTAGGGAGAGAATGGAGAAGTTTACAACTTTATCAGGTATCACGATTAAGAATGTGTACACTCCACTTGATGTAAGAGACATAGACTACTTTGATAAGCTCGGCCTACCTGGAGAGTATCCTTTCACGAGAGGGATTCATGCTACAATGTATAGAGGTAGGCTATGGACTATGAGAATGTTTTCTGGTTATGGTTCTCCAGAAGATACTAATAAGAGGCTTAAGTATCTGATAGCACATGGAGAAACAGGCTTAAGTCTAGCTTTCGACTATCCAACCCTAATAGGTCTCGATGCGGATGATCCTCAAGCATGCGGGGAAGTAGGAGTATGCGGAGTTTCCGTATCTTCACTTAAAGATATGGAGATAATCTATAATGGAATTGATATGAGTAGTATAACTACAAACATGACAATTAATCCTCCTGCACCAGTCCTCTTATCTATGTATGTGGCTACAGCGGAAAAACAAGGTGTAACGTATGAGAGGATTGGTGGAACAACGCAGAATGACCCCTTAAAAGAATTCATTGCGCAGAAAAGCTATGTTTTCCCTCCTGAGCCAGCTGTAAAAATAAGTATGGATGTTATTGAATGGAGTATAAAAAATCTACCCTTATGGAATCCTATAAGCATCAGCGGATACCATATCAGAGAAGCAGGTGCAACAGCTGTCCAAGAGCTAGCATTTACAATAGCTGATGGAATAGAATATGTTAGACAATTAATCCTTAGAGGACTGAATGTAGATGAATTTGCACATAGGTTGAGCTTCTTCTTCGATGCACACATTAACTTCTTTGAAGAAATTGCAAAGTTTAGAGCTGCTAGAAGAATGTGGGCTAAGATTATGAAAGAATGGTTTAACGCTGAGAAGGAGAGGTCTCTCTGGCTACGATTTCATACCCAGACTGCTGGTGTATCATTAACGGCCCAGCAACCATTCAACAACATTGTTAGAACAACTATAGAGGCATTAGCAGCAGTTCTAGGAGGCACTCAAAGTTTACATACAAATTCATTAGATGAACCGTTTAGAGTGCCTTCTGAATTCGGAGCAAAGATAGCATTAAGGACTCAACAGATCATAGCGTATGAAACAGGGGTTGCGGATGTAGTTGATCCTTTAGCCGGCTCATACTATATTGAATGGTTAACAGATGAGATCGAGGAGCAAGCATGGAAATATATTGATAGAATTGAGAAAATGGGTGGAATGCTTGAAGCAGTCAAGAAGGGATACCCTCAGAGAGAGGTTACAGAAGCTAGTTATAGATTCCAGAAAGAAGTGGAGGAAAGAAAGAAATTCATAGTAGGTGTAAACATCTATGTAGAGGGCGGAGAAGAAGAAATAAGGAATGTTCCATTATTGGATATAAATCAGGAGGAGATTGAGAGAAGACAGGTTGAGAGGCTTAGAAAATTAAGGATGGAGAGAAACAATGAAGCAGTACAGTCAGCGTTGAATAAATTAAGCAAAGCAGCTTCAAGAAATGAAAATATAATGCCATACGTACTAGATGCAGTGAAAAGTTATGCAACATTAGGTGAGATAATGAATGTATTAAAAGAGGTTTACGGAATCTGGGTAGAGCCACCGATCTATTGATTAGGAAAACTTAAGATAACGTTTTACGTCTTAATTTTGGGGGTGGTATCATCTACAGATCTCCTGCTAGACCTATAAAAGTTCTCGTAGCTAAACTCGGGCTCAACGGTCATGATAGGGGTGCGAAGATCGTTGCAAGAGCCTTAAGAGATGCAGGTATGGAGGTTATCTATACTGGTGTTAGACAGACTCCTGAACAAGTGGTAGAAACAGCTATTCAAGAAGACGTCGACGTAATTGGAGTCAGCATACTGAGTGGGGCACACATAACTTTGATGAAGAGGCTAATGGAAAACCTTAGGGCGAAGGGTGTACACGATATACCCGTATTTTTGGGTGGAACGATACCTTTACCGGATATATCTGAAATAGAGGGAATGGGTATAGATAGAGTTTTTCTACCGGGTACTTCGCTACAAGAAATTGTAAAATATGTATATGATGCTGCGTTAAATAAAAGGAAGAAGAAGCATGAATAATGAATACTTGTATGAATTAATTGAGAAAGCTAAGAGAAATGATAAAGGGTCTATAGGTAAACTATTAACAATTTTAGAATCGTCTCCTCCAGAAGCTTTCAAACTATTGGATATAGTTTTAAGAGAAACCAAAAGTAAAGCTCATGTGATAGGTTTTACAGGTATACCAGGGTCTGGGAAAAGCACATTAATCTCTAAACTCTTAAGTTTTTATAAGAAAGAAAACTGTAAAATAGCTGTAATCGCTATAGATCCTACTAGTCCATTGTCTAGAGGTGCTTTTCTAGGAGATAGAATTAGAATGCAAGAACACTCACTAGCTCCTAATGTATTCATTAGAAGCGTATCTACTAGAGGCTTGAAGGGAGGGTTATCGTTTGCTGGAGTTGCCATGATAGAGGTATTTGATTACCTTGGATACGATAAAGTATTCATTGAAACAGTTGGCATAGGGCAGGCTGAAACAGACATAATGAATTCAGCCCACACTATTATTGTAGTAACGATGCCTGGGATAGGGGATGAGATACAAGCATTGAAGGCTGGAGTAATGGAGATAGGCGACATCTATGTATTAAATAAATCAGATAAAGAAGAAAGTCAGAAGACATTTGAATACCTGAACTTCGTCATTGAATCGAATGAATTGGTAGGTAGACTAGGGTGGAGACCCAAACTTCTAAAGACTTCGGCATTGATGAATTATGGTATAGAAGATGTGATGAACGCTATTGAGGAACACCTTCAATATATAATCGAGCACAGATACTTCGATTCTAAAGCTTACTTGAGAAGAAAACTACTCGTGAAGTTATTTATCGAGAAATTATTAATAGATAAGTTGGAACTTGAATTTGAAAGACTCAATATTGAAGAAACTCCAGGATTGAGAAATCAACTAAATGTTTTAAGAGAGAAAATCGCAAGTTCTCTAAAAGAATTGGAACTGTATATATGAGATATCACTGTTCTCAGTTAGAGAGATGATGAATTCACGATATCTCTTGTAGCACATCGTGGCCCGCCTCCACCTGCCTCAATATGTGGAATATTCACTTGGATTAAGTCTACTTTCAATTCTTTTTCTAGATAATTGTTAGCATCTTTGTTGAACGTATCTACTACTAGTTTCCCATCTCCAAGGTTGAGAGCATTTAAACTAGTTATTGGGCTACCATTTTTACGTGGTAGTTCATCTATCACGAGCTCGAATTCTTTAGCAAACTCTATGAACGGTATAACCTTGAAATTCTTAGAGACTCTATCATACTCTATAATTGAGTAGAAGCCCATTCTAGATGGATCAACTAACATTATTCTGCCTTCACCTACTTCACCAATATATGTTAAGACTACGTCTAAGTGGACAGCCCCACTTATCCAATCTTTCAAGTATCCTGCTAATGGGACTCCGAAGAATCTTACTTCTTCCGGAAATGTTTTGTCTAGTAAGTTGAATAATTGGCTATCTGACCCTCTAATACCTAAACCTGTAATCAATCCTGCCTCTGTATCCCCCTTAAGTAGGAAGAAGTTTCCCCCCTCCATTTTTACTTGAATTAATTTATCGTCCTCGATTATCCATCTAGGACGGATAACTGGGATTAATCCAAGCTTCCAGTATACATCATTCATTATCTCTTCTTCACCTCTCCTAAATTTTAAAGCCATATTACATATGATAGGTCTATTAAACCATGTAACGCTGGAATCTCTTACATAACCTATCTTGCATAAGTTTTCAGTTATATCCAAGTAGAGGACTTTCATCTTATCAAATGGTAATCTATCCTCAAGTAATCTATCAGCTATTATTGTTGTCTTTACTCCCTCACTATTCAAGGCATCGGAAATACTTGTTACATCCTTAATCCATCCTTCAACACTTGGAGCCATGTCTCCTTTAACCGTCTTCTCTCTCCATGCATATTCTCTCCATCTTCCTTTAACTATATTTAACTGTCTCTCGGAAGGTATAGCGAGCAAGATATGCTGTTTTCTTGAATCTTCATAGTTTAGATTTCCAAGTTCTAGCTTATTAATCGTTTCCAGATAATTATTATATAGCGTACGGCCTAAGCTTCTGATTATCTCTAAGTCTTCATTGCTCCCCGTCGATTTTATGACTTCATTGAATTTTTGTCTAGGTAGTAATGAGAGCACTTGATCAACTGCTAAAAAGATCTCTACACCATTTCTTCCCAACTTTTCATGTATAGACTTGATGGGTATATACTCAATCAGTGGCTGAGGTGGAAAGCCTTCATTGAATCTTCTAACGTTTACTAAGTAATAATTCAATTGATGGATAGGCTTGTCTAGAATGAATGAAACTGCATTCCTTAACTCTACATCATCTATTTCATCAATAATTTCAAATGATATAGCTGGATCAATCATCGGGGAATCCATAGAATTTCAGAGGTAAAGATACTCTAAATATTTTCTCTATATTAATTGAGTCATCACTGGTTCACGTTGTCAAGAGGCGTTGTCGTTGAGAATATACAATATATACAATATAAAATGATATATACCTGTATTTTCTAGTAAGATATGATGGTTAATAGGAGAGATGTTTTAAAAGTAGCGGTAACAGGAGTTCTAGGATTAGCTGTAGGAGGTGCTGGAGGATACTTTTCACGTCAAGCAGAGATTGAATCTCTTAAGAAGGAGATTGAGGAACTATCTAAACAAGTTAGTATGCCTACTGTAAAACTTGAACCAAATCTTAACATCTATAACTGGACATATTATATCAATAGAAACATTGTTGATTGGTGGGCGAAGGAGAACAATGTACAGATAGTTTATGATACTTTTGAATCTATAGATGAACTAGTTGCGAAACTCCAGACAGGTACTAGTGGATACGATTTAGCAGTAGTATCCGATTCACCTCTCCAAGAATTAGCAAATCTAGGCGTCCTAGAACCTATAGATTTAAAGAAGATACCGAACTTCAAGTATATTCCTGATAGATTTAAGAATCCATATTACGACCCCGGAAATAAGTATAGTGTAATATACAGTTATGGAACAACAGGTCTTGGATGGAATAGTGAAGAGGTCTCTCCAGAAGTAACTGCGTGGGCTGATGTTTTCGAGGTTGATAGACATCTCGGTAAATATAAGGGAAAGATAACAATGCATACAGATACTATTGAAACATTTGGTGCAGCTTTAATCTATCTTGGAAGAGATCCAAACAGCACTAAAGATGAGGATCTAAGAGATGCTGTAGACTTATTGAAGAAGCAGAAGCCGTATCTTGCAGGTTACGCTTCAACAGAAGAATATATGGAGGGTCTAGAAGCTAGGAGATTCTTAATTAGCCACGCATATAATGGAGACATCGCTGGAATAATATATGCTTCGGATGAGAGAGAAATAACGATAACCAAACAACTGGAGTATATTTCCTATACTGTTCCTGAAGAAGGAGCATTAGCTTGGGCTGATAACTTCGTTATTCCTAAGGGTGCTAAGAACATTGAAGCAGCTCACACATTCATAAACTTCATAATAGACCCAATCGTCTCAGCCATCTGTACAATAACTGTCAAGTATCCGTTCCCTTCAGGTAGAGATTATGTACCAGAGGAGATACGTAACGACCCCGTAATCTTTACTCCAGATGAATTACTAGATAAGCTTCACTGGACGAGACCCTTCACACCCGAGGAGAGAGCGAAGAGAGCAGAGTACTGGCTTGAATTAATGGCAGCGTAAAATTATAAATCCACCTCAACTAGTGTGGGTGCGGCATGAGATTCATGGATACCCTTCTAAAATACATTAGGAGGAACGTGAAGGTCAAGGTAACTCTACTTCTCGCTCCACCATTAATATTTCTAGCAATATGGTTTTATGCACCATTCATGATAGTCGGCTTATACAGTTTCGACATGATAAATATTTATCGTGAGATAACTTTTACACCTTCTCTAACACATTACTCTAAAGTATTGAGCTGGACGGGTGCAGCAGGAATATTCCTTCGCTCCCTCTATTTTGCAGGAGTAACGGTGGCATTGTGTCTCCTCATAGGCTACCCAGTAGCTTACTACATTTCCTTCAAAGTTAAAAAATATAAAGACTTATTCATAATATTGTTTATAATTCCTTTCTGGGTCAGTTTCCTTCTCAGAACTTATGCTATGATGAGCATACTGGATGAAAGAAGCATCTTCAATACAATTCTAGTCTCAATAGGGTTAATTAATTCACCTATTAAGATAATGTATACAGATGCTGCTGTTATACTTGTAATGGTTTACGATTACTTGGTAATGATGGTCCTACCACTTTATGCAAATCTTGAGAAACTTGATAAAAGTCTATTAGAAGCTGCATCAACTCTAGGCGCAGACCCCGTGAAGACTTTCCTAAAAGTAACTCTTCCTTTAAGCATGCCTGGGATAATGGCTGGATTCCTCCTAGTCTTCATACCCTCCGTAGGTGAATTCGTTATACCAGAGCTAGTCGGTGGACCGAACAACTATATGGTTGGAAACATAATCTATGAAATCTTTATGGGTGCGAGGCATTGGTGGACGGGGTCAGCGCTCTCAATGCTATTCATTGCTTTCATCCTATCTCTAGTAATTGTCTACGTTAGGAGAGTAGGTGAGAGGGGGCTAGCAATATAATGAAGATTATGTCTTCGTTTCTCAAGATTTTCACTATCATGGTCTTCTTGTTTCTCTATTCTCCCATAATAGTAATGATAATCTTCTCATTTAATGAATCAAAGTCTTTAGGTGTTTTTACAAATTTTTCGTTGAAATGGTATGAAAAAGTAGTGACAAACCCAGAAGTATGGAGAGCTTTATACAATTCCTTCTGGGTTGGGGCAGTCGTAACGTTTGTCTCTATAGTCCTTGGGCTTATGATGGCTATGGCTGTAACGAGGTACAGTTTCAGTGGGAAGAGCATACTGGAAAGCTTAATACTAATCCCGATAATTATCCCTGAAATAGCTGAAGCCCTCTCACTTATGATAATGTATATCTTCCTAAATATACCACTAGGTCCTGTAACTGTTATAATAGGGCACATAGCATTTAGTATATCATACGTTACAGTAGTCATGAGAGCTAGAATGGCGGGATACGATAAATCGATTGAAGAAGCAGCTAGAACATTAGGTGCAAACGAGCTACAAACTTTCTTTAGAATAACACTACCAACACTTTATCCTGCAATACTCGCAGCAGGACTTCTAGCATTTACCTTAAGCTTTGATGATTTAATTAAGACCTTGTTCACTACAGGTCCAGGGTTCAAGACTCTCCCACTAGTAATCTGGTCTTCTGCAGCTAGAGGCGGAGTTTCCCCCGAACTGAATTCACTCTCATCTTTCGCTCTATCCATATCCTTCATATTTGCATTATTTAGATTAAGAACTGAAAGGAGTGTGGGAAGATGAGTGAAATATACTCAGTAGAATTAATTGACGTCCTCAAAAGATTTGGAAACGTAGTAGCAGTAGATCACGTAAACTTGAAGATTAGAGAAAACGAGTTCTTCTCTCTTTTAGGTCCTTCAGGATGCGGTAAAACAACTACTTTGAGAATAATAGCGGGACTGGAAGAACCAGATGAGGGAATAGTTAAATTATATGGTGAAGATGTTACCGACGTACCTACCCATAAGAGAAATATTGGAATGGTCTTCCAGCATCTAGCATTGTTCCCGCATATGAATGTCTTCGATAATATAGCTTTCGGATTAAAGATGAGGAAGACTCCCAAAGAAGAAATAAAAAGAAAAGTAAAAGAAGCATTAGAAATTGTTAAGTTAGAAGGATTAGAAAATAGAAGAGTTAATCAGCTGAGTGGTGGGCAGCAGCAGAGGGTTGCACTTGCACGGGCCTTGGTAATTGAACCTGAAGTTCTACTTCTCGATGAACCGCTTGGTGCTCTAGATTTAAAGATTAGACAGCACATGATGGTTGAATTAAAGAATATTCAGAGGAGGGTTAAGACGACTTTTATTTATGTTACACATGACCAAACTGAAGCAATGACTATGTCTGATAGGATTGCAATAATGAAGGATGGTAGGATACAGCAAATCGGTACACCGTTAGAGATCTACTATAGACCGTCAAATACTTTTGTGGCTTCTTTCATAGGTGAAGCAGTAAACCTAATCATAGGTGAGATAGGAGAAAATAACGTAATGAATACAAGCCTGGGAACAGTATACTGTCCTGAGCAATCGATCAAGGGTAAAGCAGCCGTAATGGTTAGACCCGAGATGCTTGAGATCGGTGAAAATCTAAGTCAAGTAGATAACTTATTTAAGGGAATAGTGCAAGCAGCTATCTTTAAAGGCTCATACATAGAATATAGAGTAGATGTTCAGGGAACGATATTCATAGTCCATAAACATGGAATAGATGGTATGGAGAAATTCTATACCCCTGGGACACTTGTTGAGATAGGGTGGAAGAAGAATTCAAGTCTTACTATACCTGTCTAAAGCCATGTCTCTAGTGGAGTGAAAAAATATGAAGTTTCTAGTCTTAGGAGGAGCGGGAGCGATAGGCTCAGTAATAGTTAGAGACTTATTATTAAACGATAAAGTAGAAGAAGTCCTGATAGGTGAAATAGATAAAGATAAAGCTCTCAGACTAATTCAATTGATTAATGATGGTAGGCTATCGTTTGAGCAGATAGATGTTAGGAGAGTAGACCTCCTCGTAGATAAAATGAAGAACTATGATGTAACAATCAACTCGACATGGTTTGAACATAATCTCGAAGCGACTAAAGCAGCAATAAAAGCAAAGGCTAAATTAGTTGACTTAGGTGGATTATACTATATAACTTTGAAACAGCTTGAATTCAATAATGAAGCTAGAGAAGCTGGAGCATCTATACTCATTGGATGTGGAGAAGACCCGGGAATCAGTAATATCATGATAAGATATGCCTCCGATAAACTAGATAGAATAGACTCTATCAATATTAGAGACGGCGATAGAGATTTAACGCCTATGGATAAACCTGTCTTCAAATTCTCAGTAAGAACAATGATGAATGAGTGGACGAAGAACGCCGTCATTTTTAAGGATGGAAAATACTTGGAAGTCCCGCCACTCAGTGGAATAGAAGAATTCGAGTTTCCACCACCAATTGGGAGGATAAAAGTAGCATTCAGCTTACATTCAGAACTCGCTACTATCCCAGAATTCATCGGGAAGGGAGTGAAATACGTAGACTTCAAGATAAACTATGACTTCGATATGGTCGACACTTTGAAGAAGCTTGGATTCTTCTCAGAAGAAAAGATAAAGATGAATGGCTTAGAAGTATCTGTCAGAGATTTCACGGTTGACATCTTAATGAGAAACATGGTTGACCCCTCTATCCATATAATTGATGATGCTGCCTGCATCTCAACTATTGTTAAAGGCCTAAAAAATGATAGAAACCTCACCTATACAATGTATGCTTTATCAACTTCTAGAAAGGATTGGAGAGTTTCAGCCTCAAGCTATCTTACTGGTGTACCTGCATCACTTGCTGCACAAATGATGGCGAAAGAAGAGATACAGTTCTATGGTGTACTACCACCTGAAGCATGTATACCTGCTGAAAAATTTTTGCAAGACCTCATAAATAAGGGTATAGTGATTGGTGAGAAAATTGAAGTAGAATGGTAAGTTTCTAGTCTGTAGCTTCTTGGTCAGCTATCTTTAGTGCTTCATCTAGAGCTTCAACACCTTTATCAATGTCTTCTCTAGTAGCGATGAGTGGCGGTGCAATTAGTAAGTTATTCACCCATCCAATTACGAATACTCCTAGCTCGGATGCTTTTGAAGCTACTTTATCAACGACAACAGGTCTACCATAGAGTTTATCCTTTGGAGCATTCATAGGTTTCCTAGTCTTCTTATTCTTTGTTAGGTCAATTGCCCAGAACATTCCAAGTCCTCTAACTTCTCCTATACTCCGATGCTTCTCTTCAAGCTCTCTCAATCTCTTACCCAAATATCCTCCTAAAATCTTGACATTCTCTTTAACGTTTAACCTATTATACTCTTTAATCGTGGCTATTCCCGCTGCAAGTGTTACTGGGTGAGCCTCATATGTATGTCCATGCGCAAATAAGTTTTCTTCAAAGTAATCTGATATTTCTTTCGAAACACCTGTTACTCCTAGAGGTAGATATCCTGAAGTTACTCCCTTAGCTGTAGTTATAATATCTGGCTCAACTTTCCAATGATGTACAGCGAACCATTCACCAGTTCTAAGCCATCCACTCATAACCTCATCTGCTATCAGCAATACGTTATGGTCTCTAGTTATCTCTCTAATACGGGGCAAATATTCTGGTGGAGGAACCATGACACCATTGCTACCCACTACTGGCTCAACTATGACTGCTGCAACATCATCTTCATGTTGAAGCATGTAATCTATATACTCTGCACAAGTTATGCCGCATCCTGGATAGCTCAACTTGAACGGACACCTGTAGCAGTAGCATTCTGGAGCAAACTGTGTTCCAGGAACAGTATGGTAACTTTCTACAGGTATTCTACGAAGCTCTCCCGTAACAGATATTGAAGCAGCTGTAGAACCATGATAACTTCGATAACGTGAAATAACCTTATGCTTCTTCATATACATTCTAGCAATTTTTAATGCCGCCTCAACAGCTTCTGTCCCAGAAGTAGAGTAGAAAAATTTTACTATATTCTTAGGCATGATTTCGAGAAGCATCTTGCTTAGCTCGGCTCTAACATCGCATGTGAATGCTGGGGTAAGATATTGAAGTTTCTTCATGTATTCATAGATTGCGTTAATGATGTTCATGTTTCCGTGACCAATGTTTGTACATATTAGTTGGGAGGAAAAATCAAGATATTTCTTACCATTTGAATCAATAAAATAGCATCCTTCAGCTGAGACGATGTTTATAGGTTTCCAAGTCTTCTGAATTCTCCAAGTCCCAAAGACATGCTTCCTAGATATCTCAACAATATCCTCAACCATATCTTACAGAATGTATATAATGATACATAACTCTTTTGTTAAAAAGGTAAGTTTATTGCATAGTTTTACTAGAATCTACCCTGTACTCGTTTAGAGAGTTGATTAAGATTGGAGTCCAACGTTTTACGTCTCTTCATAAATAGGTTAGAAGAACTCGGAGTAGAAACCCACGTATGTGATAGTATCCAAGAGTTACTCCAACATCTCAACAATCTCGTTAAGAATGTGAAGACACCTATACCTGTCGTAGGCATAAGAGATGACCTTCAAAAACAATTAATTGAAAGCTTGAAGAAAGAAAATAAGAATATAATAGTTATAGAAGCTGATTCGAGCAACCCTTTACCTGAGATAGAGTTATCAATAGGCTTCCCCGAGCTAGGTCTCTCCAATACCGGCACAGTTATCTATAGAGCCTCCTCAGGAATAGAAGAAGCATCACTATACTTCCCGGAAACACATGTATCAATAATATCGAAGAACAGGATTTTAAGAGATATCGATGAATTGGAAGGATGGATGGACAGTTTTCTAGAGAAGGGTGAATCTCTCTATTTCATAACTGGGCCAAGTAGCACTGCAGACATTGAAGGAGAGATCGTGAAAGGAGTTCATGGACCGAGAAAATTCTACGTATTCTTATATGAGGGTGAAGAAAGATGAGTCTAGAGAAACAGGTTTTAGAGAAGTTATCTCTCTTCAAAGATAATTGGCCAATGTTGAAGAATAATCTCAGAATTAGAGAAAGGAAGGAGAAAGTTATTTCAGAGATAGCTCCAGAAATTCTAAGAGAAGTTAGGAAGATAAAAGAGGAATCAATAGAGAATCTCGAAAAGAATCTTAAACGTTTAGAGAAGGTTCTAGAAGGGAGGGGTGCTGAATTAAAGATTGCTAAAGATAGAGATGAAGCTTCAAGAATAGTCTTAGATCTCTGTAAACAATACGGGGTTAAACTCGTAGTCAAGTCAAAGTCTCTTACAACTGAAGAGATCGAACTGAACAAGGTTCTAGAATCAAATGGGATAGAAGTTATTGAGACGGATCTTGGAGAAAGAATAGTTCAGCTTGCAGGTCAGAAGCCTTCACATATTCTTGGACCAGCATTCCATATGACGAGGAATGAAGTAGCTGAGATATTTACGAAATATTATGGTAGACCTATTCCCCCAGATCCTCAGCAAATAGTTTTAGAAGTTAGAAAAGAATTTAGAGAGAAATATCAAAGAGCAGGGATGGCGATTACCGGAGCAAACTTTATCATTGCGGAGAACGGGGCCACAGTCTTAGTAACTAATGAAGGAAATGATCGGCTCGCCTTAGCTTTTGCACCGATCCATGTAGTCATAGCAGGCTTAGAGAAGATTGTATCTTCAACTAGGGATGTATTAAAGATCTTGAAGATCTTGCCGAGGAATGCTACTGGTCAAAGACTGAGCTCATATGTATCCTTCCATATACCGACTATGAATGCGTATCCTAGCGATGGGGTAAGAAAGCTTCGTAAAACAATCTACATTCTCATCGATAATGGGAGGCTCCAAGCTAGCAAGGATAGGGAAATCAGAGAAGTACTTTACTGCATAAGATGTGCATCCTGTCTACAGGTTTGCCCACCATACAATATGCTTGGAGGCCACGTCTTCGGATACATATACAGTGGCCCCATGGGGATTCCATGGACAATGATAGCTCATGGACTAGATAAAACATACTTCTCCCAACTATGTAATACTTGTGGATTGTGTAGAGAAGCTTGCCCACTAGACATAAACCTACCATACATAAACTCTATAGTAAAAGAAAGATACGGCAAAACATACGGTTATCCATCTATAAATAAAATGCTGAAAAGATATGAATCATTTATTACATTTGCGAGTAAGACTCCAAACCTGTCCAACAAACTACTGAATTCAAGTTCTATAAGAAAGATTATGGAAAAACTTATAGGTTTAGATTCTCGGAGACCTCTACCTAGACTTGCAGAGAAGAATCTAGGAGAAATTTTTACCGAGACCGGCTCACCTGATAAGGGAAAGATAACATTATTCACCGACTCCCTTATATACTATATGAATCCTGATTGGGCAGTCAAAGCAGTGAAGATTTTATCATCCCTAGGCTATAAAGTAATCTTACCATCCTTGAAGAGTAGTGGGATGCCCCTCATCCAGTACGGCTTCATGGATGATGCGAGAAGAATAGCAGAATACAATGTTAAGAAACTCTATGAACTAGCTAAGGAAGGATATATCATTGTCTCTCTAGAACCAACAGCTCAAGAATGCTTAACGAATTATTATCCTAAACTTTTGGAAAACCATGAGTCTAAGACTGTAGCAGAGAAAAGCTACGGATTCTTCGAATTCTTAAAGAAGATAGGATGGAGCGAGCTTAACAAGATATTGAAGAACCTAAATGGGGTACACATAGTATACCATCTTCCATGCCACTCAAGAAGTAAGGATGGAAGCATAGTTGTAAAAGAATTTCTTGAAGCACTTGGAGCAAGAGTCTATTTCAAGAGAATAGGATGCTGTGGACTTGCAGGCACTTGGGGTATGAAGAAGAATGGATACGGATATGACATCAGTGTAGAGATTGGAAGATACCTAGTAGGAGAATATGAGAAACTAGGCGGAGAATTCATTGTAACAGAATGTAGTGTGTGTCTACTCCAATTTCAGCATCTCTCCACAATGCCTAGTAGACATCCACTCCAACTAGTACAGCTAAGATCCGATGAATAAAAAGAATCCAACAGAGAGATTGTCAACTTAAGGCTTAAAGGCCTATGCTTACCCTTTGAACAACGTTTATGAGGTGGCAACCATGGTAAGCATAGGTCAGCTTCTTTTACTATTCAGTGATAGAGGAATCTTTCCTAGGAGGAGGGTTGACCCTTACATAAAGGCGGTTGTAGTTAGAGAGTATACTCTAGGGCTAAGCTTAGCTCAATTAAAAGAATACTTGTTGGAAGAGAAGGGTTACAAAGTAAGTAGAGAAGCAATAAGAAAATGGTTCCTAAAAGCTGGTGAACTACTCTCAAAGAATAAAATAAAAAAGAAGAGGGGCTTCATAGCTGTGGACCTGGCAACTTAAGGCTTAATTAGGCTTCTTGCTGATATTACTTTATGTTTA
>JAGDWP010000126.1 GCA_023269855.1 Nitrososphaerales archaeon
TTTTCAGCTAACTGTTAAATGGATAAAACCTACAACCTATACTTGTAAACTTGAA
This sequence comes from Nitrososphaerales archaeon, assembly GCA_023269855.1. Taxonomy (GTDB): domain Archaea; phylum Thermoproteota; class Nitrososphaeria_A; order Caldarchaeales; family Wolframiiraptoraceae; genus Geocrenenecus. The sequence continues at coordinate 56 of JAGDWP010000126.1, forward strand.
ATGAGTCCACAGCATCTCGAGAAGACTATTGAAGAATTAAGACATAGAATAGAAACTCTTGAACTTGCTCTAGATACTATATTGAAGAAGATTCCAGAGATTAGGATAAACATTGAAGTTCCTAAAGTTATTCTAGAAAAGAAGCCTGTTTATGTGAAAGTTAAGAGTAGTGAACTTCACGGAAGAATAATACTGCTCGCTCTAGACGGTTTCCTAAAAGATTGGAGGACAGCGGGAGATATTGCTTCAGAGCTCGTCAGGAGAGGTTGGGCGCCCAAAGACTTCAAAGACATAAGACCCGTATTGGAGCATTTAGTCTCCTTAAGTTTGATTGAGAGAATCAAAGCTAAAAAGAAAGGTAGGGGTAGAAAAGCTAAATGGCTGTATAGAGCTATAAGTGATATAGAAGAAAAAGTAGAATTAACTCAGTAACACTACTTGGATATGTAACGATAAAGCATGACTACGACTCTAGTGAATCTTCATCTGATCTGCATGTAGCCGAATCCACTCTTTCTTCTGGGTAATCCGTCTTACATATCTGCTTTATTCTCTCAACACCATTAATTGATTTAATATACTCAGCAACTATTCTTGGAACATATTCTCTCCAATCTTTATCTTCAATCATTTTCCTCCTAATCAATGTGCCGATCACTTCTTCTCTCTTATATAATTGAATAGGTTTAACTTGATATCCTGCGTCATTGAATAATCTTTGAACGAGAGGATTATTTGAATACACTATGTCGAATCTAGGTACAAAAGTTTTAACTCTTGAAACCCATAGAGAGTGTTCACCTATATCTGGTATCGGTACGATAATTATCTTATCTAAAGGCAATCCTTCTTCCTTGATCATTAACCTAATCATCTCGATTCTTTCCCCCGAAGTAAAAGGATTCTTGAAAGTATAACTGAACTGTGCACTTCCGATAACGATTATCAATTCCTCACATTCTCTCAATATATTCCTTATAGCTGATAAGTGACCAACATGCGGTGGCTGAAATCTCCCAATAAACAATCCACGCTTCACAGACCACCACCCCTAACATATTAAACCAGTATTTAAGATAATAATCTCTAAGACATAAAAATATAATTCATTTCAGATTACTATTCTCTCCTTAAACCTATACCTTCAATAGTTATAGTTGCAGGTTTATTTTCTATGCCCTCGATCTCGATCCTACAGTTTGTGAGGATTCTGCATAGTTCGAGGCTTGTAACTGTATGCTTTGTGAGCTTCGTCACTCTGTATTGTGATATCCCTTCTGCGAGACATGCCCATATTACTAGCTGGTCTCCTAAATGCTTATCCACTGGGGCTTCACTATTAATCTCATCTAATAACTCTGTCACCGCTTCTCTCGCAATTCTTTCTGAGGGGACTCCTTTCTCACCTAGTTTATCTACACCTATTACTGACCCATCTCCTAGCTCTGCTAGCAATATTATTCCACATCCTGGATCTATGGAGCATTTAGGATCATTGGGTTGCAGAGCTTCTCTACGTATATCAACATCATAGCCTTCTCTCCGCAAGAACTCTTCAGCAGTATTCGCCATTCTTTCAACAATATGACCTGGAAGTCTACAACTATAACTAAGCCCTCTAATCTTCTTGACACCTTTAAATTCTAGAAGCTTTATGGGTTTGAGAACATCTATAGGGGTTGAGGATGCTTTGACGATCCCTCCACCTTTTGGATAGAATCCTCTCTTAACAAGTTCGATCCTGAATACTCCACCCATCTTCTTGATTACGGGGATCAAGACTTCCTGTAAGTATTCTACGGGTGGAGCTAGTGGATTGTTTGTTCCACCTCTAAGCTCTACTTCAACAGGTTTAGAAGCATAACACATTGTAGGCATTAAGCTTTGAAGCATTAATGTTGTGCTTCCTGCTGTGCCAGCATCAAACTTGATTGAACCTCCCTGAAGCCTCTTCAACGGTCTAAATGATATCTCAAGTGATCCAACAGTTAGACCAGAAACCTCTGCGGAAGATAGCGTGGCCACTGCTTTAACAGCTGTTAAATGCTGAGGTCTTAGACCTGGATTACTTCTCTTAACACGAATATTTTTTATCTTTACAGGCTTAAGGAGTACAGCTGACAATGCTACAGCGTTTCTCAGAATCTGACCCCCACCCTCACCCATTGAACCATCAATCTCCATGAACATTTCCATCCTATATTCTTCAACCCAGCTTTTAAGTTAAACAATGCTAACAATTCTAGCTTAAAGACTCTTCATTTACTCTTCCAGAAATTGGAGTGTTTTCGTTATATACTCCCTTGGATATTTTTGGAATGATGCTAGATTTTAGGGAGAAACCGATAATAGCTCTCATTACAGATTATGGTCTTAGAGATACCTATGTAGCCCAAGTTAAAGCAGTAATACTATCTTACAGAAGAGATGTAGTCTTAGTTGATGTTACCCACGAAGTTGAGCCTTTCAATGAAGTTGAAGCCGCATTTCTTATTACTACATACGTTCCATACATGCCTCCAGGAACAATCCATGTATGCGTAATTGACCCAGGCGTAGGAGGTACAAGGAAACCAATAATAATTCATACTGTTAAAGGAGACATATTCATCGGACCGGATACTGGGTTAATGATCCCTGCTGCAGAACGATTAGGGATAATCAATGTATATGAGATAGATGAATCAAGATTTCCAAGAAGATTTAGTGAGACTTTTCACGGGAGAGACATCTTCGCTCACGCTGCAGGCAAGCTGATAACAGGTGCGAGTCTAGATGAAATTGGAAAGCAATTACTAGAGTATAATAGACTGACTCTTCCTAAGCCTGTAAAGATAGGTGAATACATAGAAGCAACAATATTGCATGTAGATAGATTTGGAAATATTATAACTAATCTGAAGCCAGAAGACTTAAACATAGAATTCGGTGAACTAGTGGAGATCTCTACTCCATCAAGCAATGTTATAACATGCAGGTTCGTTGAGTCTTATAGTAGAGTCGGGGTAGGAGACTATCTTGCAACTATTGGTGGTTCAGGATACATTGAGCTTTCTATCAATAGGGGGAACGCTGCTGAGCGGTTAAGAATAAAATCTGGAGACAAACTTAGAGTTAGATTAGTCGAAAACATTTAAGAGTAGGAAAGAATTGCTTAGTAGTAGAATAGGTGGTTATATGGCTTTCCAGTATCCATATCCTGGTGCTACAACTCTCGGTATAAAAGGAAAGGATGCAGTTGTACTAGCTGCTGAGAAGAGGCTTACCTATGGATACTTTGTTGTAAGTAAGACTGTTAGAAAAGTCTTTCAGATTACATCGAAGATTGGAGCTGCATGTGCAGGTTTCGTTGGAGATATGCAGAACCTGATACGTGATGCTCAAGCTGAGATAAACTTGTATAGATTCACATTTCAAAGAGAGCCTGAAGTCCGAACAGTGGCCAAGGTACTCTCAAACTACCTATTTAATAGTAGATTTTTCCCATACTTGACTGAAACAATAGTCGGTGGATTCGATGAGAGTGGAGGCCATGTTCTAGTCCTCGACCCTTTAGGCTCAATAATTGAAGATGATTACGCTGTGGTAGGTTCAGGTGCAGAAATAGCTATCGGAGTAGTAGAGACATCGTACAAGCCTGACATGACGGCAGAAGAGGTGAAAGAACTAGCTATCAAAGCTATAAGAGCTTCTATTTCAAGAGATGCCGCAAGTGGAAACGGCATAGATATTCTAGTACTAACAAATGATGGAGTAAAAGTTTCCCAAACAATCCAAATATAAAAGACTTATTTTCA
>JAGDWP010000032.1 GCA_023269855.1 Nitrososphaerales archaeon
GAGTATCTCTCTCAATGTACAGATTTGATAGATACAAATCTGAGAATAGAAAAGAAAATCTGAAAACTGTAACATTACTCGTTGAAGATCATGCTCTACTAGATAGAGTTGAGAAATCTGTAGAGACTGCTGAGAAGATTTGTAGAGGAGTCTATACTACGAGAGACTTAACGAATATGCCTAGTATAGATTGTTATCCTGAGAAGTTTGCAGAAATAGTTTACGAGGTTGGGAGAAAGACTGGATTCCAAGTGAGAGTATTCAAGATTGATGAATTGAAAGAGATGGGTATGGGCGGTATAGTTGCAGTAGGCGATGGCAGTATACATAAACCTGTATTGATTAAGCTTGAGTATGATGGGACAGGGGGAAGAGATGATAGACCCTATGTAATTGTAGGTAAAGCTGTAACATTCGATAGTGGAGGAATCTCTATAAAACCTTCAGAGAAGATGGAGGAGATGAAATATGATAAAGCTGGAGGAGCTGCAGTTGTAGGTATTCTAGAGAGCGTAGCATTGTTGAAGCTTCCACTACGTGTTATCGGCTTAATACCATGCGTAGAAAATCTTCCAAGTGGAACAGCTTTCAGGCCCGGAGACATAATACGATTCAGAAATAGAAAAACAGCTGAGATTATCAGCACAGACGCTGAGGGGAGACTAATCCTAGCAGATGCGTTATCATACGCTGTGGAGCAGAAACCTAAAGCCGTTATAGATCTCGCTACACTTACAGGCGCATGTATAATCGCTTTAGGCACACATGCTTCAGGATTATTTACAAACAATCAAGAACTAGCAGAAAAGGTTAAGAGATCTGCTGAAAAAACTGGAGAAAAAGTTTGGCAGCTCCCCCTCTGGAAACAATACAAAGAACAATTGAAGAGTGATGTCGCTGACTTGAAGAACGTGGGTGGAAGACCTGCTGGAGCGATAACAGCTGCTGCATTCCTCTCAGAATTCGTAGACAATACACCTTGGGTACATCTAGACATAGCTGGCACCGCATACACACAAGAAACAACAGAACAGAAAAGCTACATACCGAAAGGAGCAACAGGAGTAGGGGTAAGATTAATCATAGACTACTTGATAGAAGAAGCACACCAAAGACATTAATGAAAATAAATCTAAGCAAATACTGTAACTTTCAAGTTCCCTTTATATCCTTCACTTGGAACCTTAACAACGATATTAACGACCGCTTTTCCACCATCCATCACTACTAAAAGCAATTTCGGAGAAACATCTATGATCTCGAAATCCTCAACCACGATTGAACTAACAGTTATCCTCTCAGAATTGTCAAGGAACTTTTTATACTCTATTTCTAACTCAACTCAATAAGTTCACAGAATAAAAAGCAGTATTAGAAGTCTTCTTTGAACATAAAACCCAGATAAATGAATAGTCTGATTTTACTTCTGTTTCTGTAAGGTAGACATATGATATCTGTTTGCTTGATCTCGGTATATCCAATTTTTCAAAGATTATTTAATGGAGCACCTATATCAATTAGTAGAAAAATTTATAAGAAATATTCTATGTAAGAATTTTCCTGAATTTTATGGGAAGGATAATCTTTTTAATCTTTGCTAGTATGTTTCTTCTGATTTTTCTAAGATTAGTTGGTTCATCTTGAGCTCGTATATTCTACCGATATCGCTTCTAGTTATTATTCCAATGATTCTCCTACTTCCAAGAGCTTCAACTACCGGTAATCTTCCAACTTGATAATGTATCATCTTCTCGAATGCTTGAAAGATTGATTCATCTGGATAAGTGGTCAGTATGTCTCTGCTCATTAGTTCTCCCACCTTAATGGTGTTCCTCTTCTCGGCAGGCACTCTCAATATATCTGAGAAAGCTACTATCCCAACCAATTCTCCATCTTGAACCACTGGTAAACCTTTTATCTCATGTTTCGCCATTAACTCTGCGGCCTCTTTTGCTGTTGCATTTGGACTAATAGTAACGAGATCTCTAGTCATAACATCTTTAACCCTAATCTTTGTGAGAAGCGGGATTGCGTATTCGCTCATATGAGCTGGTGAGTCAGACCTAGTTAGGACTTGGCTTACGTATATCGTATTCTTCCCAGTTATCACGTACGCTATAGCAGTTGAGAGCATAGATGGAACCATTAGACTATATGATCCAGTCATCTCGCTAACCATCAAGATAACTGCTATTGGAGCCTTCCCTACACCACCGAAGAAACTCATCATACCAACTATAACGTAGGAAGCTGGAGATGGATCAATAGTGACCCCAATCGATTTGAAGAATAACCACGTTGATGCACCAATCATTCCACCTATAACGAGAGCTGGTGCAAACACTCCACCGCTCCCACCGGAACCTATGCTTAAAGAGGTGGCAATTATCTTAAGGAATATTAGAACTGTTATGAATAGAAGAGGTATTGATGTGAAGGCAGAGAAATCTCCATCAATTATCTTCTGAAGCCACCCATATCCTGTTCCTAAAACTTGTGGAACTAAGATACCTATCAATCCCAGTATTAGTCCACCGATCGCAGGTTTGAATATTCTAGGAATATTCATCTTATCAAATAACGACTTTGTACCATAGAATGATTTCACATAGACTATTCCTATTAGACCGCAGAGTATTCCTAAAAAACCGTAAATAATGAGATCGAATATATTTATATAAGGATGCCAATCAATTGTTCTGAATATTGGTTGCCAACCATACACTGATGAGAAGACGCTGTAGGATATGACGGAAGCAATGAATGCGGGGACAAGTACCTCTATTTCGAAGTCACGTATGTAGAGGATCTCAGCTGCTAATATTGCTCCACCGAAAGGTGCCTTGAAGATAGCACCTATCCCTGCACCCATTCCGACAGCCAGTATTATCCTCTTATCCCTCTCGCTGACTCTAAATATCTTGCCGAGCATCGAGCCGACCCCTGCAGATGTTAAAGCTATTGGTCCTTCCCTACCAGCACTCCCGCCTGAACCTATAGTCACTGCTGAAGCAATCATCTTTATGAATGGTACTCGTATCCGTATCTCTCCACGCTTGTTGTGGAATGCATCTATAGCTGCATCAGTTCCATGACCTTCTGCTTCTGGAGCGAACAGGTATACTAATAGACCACTAATGAGACCTCCCAATGATGTTACTAATGGTATCAGGTAAGGGTTGTCTGAGAATTTGAAAGCTGTCTCACCTTCACCTGCAGGAGCTGGAGGAGAGTATCCTGCAAATCCTTCAAGTAAGAGGCTCGTAGAATGTTTAAGCATTTCGTAAAATATTATAGCTGTAAAACCTGCAGCTAAGCCTACAGTAACCGATATTGGAAGCCATTTAGCCAGGTATCCTTTAAAGAAGACCCTCTCCAGAAATATTGCTCTCTCCCTAAGCTGTTTAAATTTGCTTTCCATTACTGTCAAATCTTACATAGATACCTCTCTATAAAGACCTCGCCTTTAACTATTTTAATCACCCGACAACAGTCTTAGCGGATAACTCCAGACTTGAGCTTTCTAATGAAGGTGAAGATTTTACTAGAGTACGGGTTCTAGATTACGTAGTCTTTAATAGACAAACGTAATCTTTCCCTCTCTATTATTTCATTGAGGGCTCTTTGGGTGAACCCTGCTCCCTGCATCTGAAGGTTTATGACTGCTACAATATCTCTATCAAGGATTAGATTACATTTTTTACAAATCATCAACCTACCCTCATAGGTAGCCATGCTACCTGAGCAGAGAGGGCAGGTCTTAGAAGAGT
>JAGDWP010000018.1 GCA_023269855.1 Nitrososphaerales archaeon
GAGGACCATGGTATAGATGGGCATTAGATAGACTTGGAATAAAATACTTCCATGAAACATTCAGGGAAAGGAATAGGATAGAGAGATGGTTTAGAGAATTAAAAGATAGAACTAAGAAGTTCTACAACAATATAGACACAGAGATAGATCCTTTAACTTAAGGGTAAGCTTTTATTTCTTTTTCTTATGTGTGGGGTGATTATGCGTGAAAGAACGCCTGTCTGGCTTATGCTCTATGGTATCTACCTATACTTCTGCTGCACTAGTCTTGTAAGAGCATCTCATAGCTTAGAACCATCTATCAAGAGAAGCTACGTAGCTATATGGAGATGGTTGTAGAAGTTTGCAATTATAGTCGATAGGTTTAGGGTAGAGGAGAGTAGAGTAAGATGTATTCTTATTGATGAAGACTTCGTGAAGATAAAAGGGGTGGAAGCCTGGGTATGGATAGCGGTAGAGCCATACCTCAAATGCTTCTTAGGATTCTACGTTAGCTGGAGGAGGAATTCATTATCTGCATACTTATTCTTAAGAGAGCTGAGAAGAAAGTATGGGAGAAAGCCTATCTATACAGACAATGCATATTGGTATCCATTAGCCTGTAAATGGCTAAGACTAGAACTCTACATCTTTGATAATGGATGGAAGGAATTCATAGAGAGGATGAATCAATACTTAAAGGATAGGATGGGATGTTTCGACAACCTCTCCCCCTACTTTAAAGAAGATTGTAAAAGAGAGCATGTGAACAACTAGTTAACTTTCTCCATACTTTACCATAATTATGTGAGAAACAACGAGAGGAAGGGAAGCCGCCTTTAGGAGATTCATCAAAACCAGAGTATCTAAAGTTCATAGATATGATGATGGAGGTGATGAGCTTAAGTTAAAGGAGCCCACAGAGATGGTGAAAACATAGAAGAGATAGTAAGAGCAATAGCAACACTACACAACATACTCAGAATAAGAGGATGGAAGGTAATACCAACTTGACAGTACCGAGTTCATTAAAAACTTATCTGAAATGCTTATATACTGCTTCCAGAAAATAAGACATGACCAAAGTAATGTATCGTGAGTGAAGAAAAGGTTCCTCTGTTTGTTAGGAGAGCGTCTGGACTTGTTAGAGAAATAGGGCCTCTTGGATTATTGGCTATCACGATGAGCTATGCTATCGGTGGAGGTATTAATCTACTAGCGGTGAAGAACGGATATCTATATCCTGGGTCTAATGTTGGCCTAGCCTTTGGATTAGCAGGTATTCCAGTCATACTAGTCGGCGTATGTTACACGCTTCTAGCTATTACTATGCCTAGAAGTGGTGGTTCATATGTATTTATCAGTAGAACTCTATCACCTACTTGGGGATTCTTAGCTTCCTGGGTTTCATGGTTTGGTGGATGGATGCTATGTGGAATAATCGCATATTATGATGCATTTTTCTGGGGTACAATGCTCTGGAATGTTGGAGCTGCTTTCCATAATCCGGGATTGATGAGCTTCGCAGAGTGGATAATGGCCCCAATAAATTCATTATGGGTTGGAATAATACTTCTAGCCTTAGCCTTCATCATAGGCTCGCTACGTATAGGAATAGTAGTCCGCGCTATCCAGATTCTATGGATTATACCAGTAATCGGATTTATTACGATAATGGGTGTATATGGTCTGAACTGGGGATTAGCTTCAATGTCTCCAGAACGCTTTAAGGTGATATGGGATTCCGTTATGGGTGCAGGTTCATACGATGAAGTTATGAGGATAGCTTTAGCTAATGGTTTTGACCCTGTAAAATGGACTTCATTTAACTGGGATGCAACTTGGGGAGTTGCAGCATATGCTGCAATATGGGCTTACGGCTCTCCTGGTACTCCTCCAACAACTGTAGCTGGAGAAGTAAAGACTCCTACGAGAACACAGATAATAGGAACTGCTGGAGGATGTATAGCTATAGCTATTGTCTATGTTTTAATCTCAAGCTTATGCTATGGTGCAACCGATCCGTTCATTAGAGCTTACACATTTAACTTTTACAAAGGCTATTCTAGCCAATATGTTATAACACGAAACGTGACTCCAAGTCTTCCTCTTATGGCGGGAATCTTAACTCAAAACTTTGGTTTAGCAGCATTCTTTGCGGCAAGCTCTGCAATATGGTTATGGAATGACATGCCGCCGTTCATTTTATACATGTCTAGATTCATATTTGCATGGTCATTTGATAGATCATTCCCAGAAGTTTTCGCTAAAGTCCATCCAACTTTACGAAGCCCCTTGAATGCGAATATTCTCAACTTTATCTTATCTTTGATCGCATGCGTAATGTGTTGGGGCTGGTGGATCTATGGAATATTCACTCTACTAGACAATGTGGCATGCTGGGCATGGATCTTCCCTGATATGTTCGTTGGACTGGCATGTTTAGCTTTACCACTTGTAAGAGCGGACGTCTATAAAGAATCGCCAACATATGCCTGGCGTTTCTTAGGATGCCCTCTTGAATACATCTTTGGGATACTAGGCTTTGCTGGCATGTCTTTATTCGTTTGGCTAGTTACAGGGACTCTCACGCCTGGTGGAACACCTACACCTGATATAATGCTTATAGTACTTGTAATGACGATAGGATTAATAATATCATTGGCTTACCAGCATAAAGCTCTTACTAAAGGCATACCTGTCTCAGAAATATTCAGAGAAATACCTCCGGCTTGATTTTCTTATATCCTCCTTTTTTTATTAGACTTTTTGAGGCACTACATTATCTTACTACTTCTTCGACATCTCTGTACCACTTCTTTTTAGTCCCTATGCTAGCTCTTATCTTCCAACTAGTAGATTTAGGCTCCTTCTCTATTGCCTCAAGTAAACTATCTATTCTCGATTTGATAATGTTTCGTTCTTCTTTTGAGAGTTTATAATGCTCTAATAGTTGAGAAAGCTTAGTTAAATTGCTTGTTACGGTGTAGTAGAACCCCCAATCCTTACTTAAGATTTTTGAGATGTATCTCTTATTTATAGTCTCTTTATCGTTATCTCCAACCTCAAATCCTAGGAATAGAACAATAAGATCTTTAATATCCTTTTCGTTAATCTTTACTATTTGGAGTTTTTCGAGAGCATAATCAGCTAATGTTATTGTTGGATAGTCTAATTCCAGTCTTCCACGAAAATCTACGTCGTGGCAGAAGATTAGTTTATCATAGAAAACATCAGAATGCCTTTTATTAACTTCGTCATAGAAGATATCTCTAAAAGGGGCAATTCTAGCTATAGCTTCATCCCAAATATATCCTAGTTCTTGAAATAACTTCCTAACTTGAACAGTATACTTTGTGTAAGAAGCATAATCAATATCGCTGAGCTTTCTATCTAGGACTTCTTCATGGAAAATCTTAAGATCGCTTGGCAGTTTTATCCTCAATGCAACAGCACCTATTACTCGTAGTATAATTCCTTTTCTTTCAGCATTTTCAATAACTCTTATCGCCTCTTCTATAAAATCTATTCTCGGCGTACTATCTTCCATAATTCAGCCTATTCAATCATTGTTAATCTCTTATATTAGGCTTAATTAATTATAATAAAAGGAGTGGCTTTGATCTTTCTAACTTAAAGAACTAGTCTGAAAACTCTCACCCTTCTCTGCTCTATGTTACAATGTAATTCCTTACAGGTATGCTAAACCCTTTCCACAATGGATCTCTCATGTCAATAATTACGTCGGATATTTGTGTTATGAATGCTCTACCGGTTATTTCAGGTATGATTGCATTATAGGTGCCAACTTTAGTTACGTCTATTATCCTTGCTTTAAAAGTCGTGTTTATAATACTTTCATGTATAAAGTATGTTCCAGGCTTTATCAATCCAAGACTATACATAGTTGCGAGCCTAGCTGCTGTACCGGTTCCGCATGGACTTCTATCAAATTGCCCGTTTCCAAACACTACGATGTTTTTTCCATTACTTTTTGGAAGCTCTGGCTCGCCAATTATCATTGCAAGCTTTATCTTATTGTCTATTCTATCTTGTGTTGGGTGATTTACTGGTATTTGCCTTGATGCTTCATCTCTAAGCATAATTCCTTTCTTGATGAGCTCACAAATATTTCTAGCTTTCAGTTCAACCCCTAAATCTCTTGCTTCAGCAATAACGTAGAAGTTTCCTCCATATGCAACGTGTACGGGGATAATGCTATTAGAGAGCTTTAGCTCATAACTACCGATATAGAAACTTGGTACATCTACCACGGAGACTTCTTTTACAGCCTTTCCATCTACTTTAGCTTTTACTGTAATTATACCTGCAACAGTTTCATATCTAATATTTGTATAAGGTTCTCTCGCCTTGACGACACCGGTTTCTATTAACGCGGTTGTAACACCCATTACGGCATGGCAGCACATGTCCAAATATCCTCCAGTATCCATAAAGATCAATCCATAGTCTACACTTTTTTCAGTAGATGGTAGGACGATTGTTCCGAATTGATCTTGATGCCCTCTTGGCTCCAGAAGTAAAGCAGTTCTCAACCAATCAAGATTTTTGCTTATAAACATTCTTTTCTCTATAATGCTAATGCCCTCCAGTTTTGGAAGACCAGCTATAACTATCCTAGTAGGTTCACCTTCTGTGTGAGCATCAATTACACGGAAGACTTTTCTATATTTAACATCCAATTGGTTTCCCTCAAAAATTCAGAATACCAACAAAATTATATATCTATTTACTTTGGATGGTAGTATCTCCAAGTAGGAGGGTATTTAAGTTGGGGCAGTATATAGCGATATAAAGTCTTATCTAGTAAATCGTTTTGTTCAAGTCTGTAGATGAAACAATAGTTAGGGAGGCAGTAGAGGATGTAAAGGAATTGAGTGTGAGCAAGATTCTTCTAGAGTTTCTGAAAGACTATCTCCAAAGTTCAAGGTACACGTTTTTCAGATATTAAGCCGTAGGCATACAGTTAAATTAAGCTGTACCCATTCTTATCGTGGATTATTTATGGATGCGTTTTTTCATAGTCTTCAGGGGAGGAGAGGTGACAGAGTTTATTTTTCTTTTCGTGATGTAACCATGGAGGGGTATTCTCTTGAACCAATCTCTGTTGCTCTTTACTATAAAGGGTTAAAAGCGCTTGGGAGGAGTAAGAAGCTGTATAGGATTAGAGGGTTCTACAGTTTAGACCCTCAGGATAGAATCGTTCTAGTTAAGGTTGGAGATGAATATGTTAATCCATGTGAAAGACTTTGTCAGGAAGGCATAAAAGTTCATGTTGATTATTCAACCCCTTTACTGGTAAGGTTTCTCTCATCACTCTTAAACGGTTACTTCCAGCATAGAAAACTGCTAAGAAAGAAGATTTTATGGAATCTAGCTGTAAACAAGATAAAACAGTTAGCAAATCATCCAAAACTGGAATGTGTTAAGACAACTATATATGGTAAGGTACGTGAGATTGAGTCAGACATTATTGTTGTTGGAGGAGGAGTAGCAGGATTAACTGCAGCATATACTGCGAGTAAGCTTGGGTTAAAGTCTCTAATAATAGATAAGTCTCGAGAACTCGGGGGTAGAATGGGATATGACCAGATGAATGTTCCCGGCACCTTAATCTCTAGAGAGAATTTATTGAGAGATCTTCTAAGCAGGATAAGTCAAACTAAGAATGTAAGTATCCTTACAAGCACAGTCTTCACAGGATTTTTTGAAGACCATTCTACAGCATACTCTGAGCAAGATAAGACTTTATACATTTTGAAAGCCAAAGCATTCATCATTGCTACTGGGATGATTGATCTACCATGTATTTTCAGGAATAATGATCTTCCAGGGGTTTTCTCTGGTTCGACTGCATTGGAAATGATTAATTGGTATGGAGTTAAACTTGGAGAAAGAGGATTGGTAATAGGTTCTTCTCAAAATAGTTTTAGGATAGCGGAACAGTTGAAGCGATTAGGTATAAACATCATCTTAGCAGGTCATTTAAAACGTGAGGATATAGGATTTGATCTGTCAAGGATTGGTGAGTACATAGGTAATGTTAGAGAGATCGAGGCGGCCGGGAAAACATTCGTTGAAAAGGTTAAGATCATACATGATAGTGGAGTGGATAAATTAAGAGTTGATTTCATAGTTTGCTCTGCATTCTCTAATCCAGATGTAGGGATTCTAAACCAGCTTAACGTTAAGATGAGATATATAGATGGTGTAGGCTTCATTCCCGTCCACGATCAATATATGCATGTTAAAGGCAACGTATTCATAGCTGGAGGCGTTACGGGTTCACCCTATAGTATTCTACACATGGTAGAAGGAGAGATAGCAGCTTTATCAGCAGCACAAATGCTGGGAGTAAAAAATGTTGAACCGCTTATTGAAGAGAAACTCAAAGAATATCAAACCTATTTAGATAAAATGAATGTCGCATGGAAGAATGAAATCTTCGAATCCTCTATAGATAAATCAGTCAAGATAGATTCATCGATCTATCCCCCGACACTCTTTATAGAGAAGCCTAGAAGGGATGCATTCATATGCTTCTGCGAAGATATCACTACGGAAGACATCTCAAAGACAGTTTATGAGAAAGGATTTACGATGCTTGAATTAGTTAAGAGGAGTCTAGGTATATGTACTGGTAGGTGTCAGGGTAGGTTATGCATGATTAATGCAGCATTATATGTCTCACATCTTTCAGGCTTAGATCCTAACATAATTGGATTGACAAGAGTTAGAGCGCCGACAACATCGATACCATTGTATGTCTTAGCTGGAGGACAGGGAAAATGAAGATCGCAGTGGTTGGAGGAGGAATAAGTGGATTATCAGTAGCATATAATCTAGCTGTGAGAAATGCTGGAGAGATACATCTATTTGAAAAGAATTGGATAATGTATGGATCGAGTACAAGGTCTGGAGCAAGATTTCGAGTACATTTCTGGACTAGGGAGAATAGTAGATTTGCTATAGAATCCATAAAGACGCTAGAGAAGCTTTCAAGCAAAATAGAGTGGAACCCAATAATATATCGTGGAGGATACCTCTGGCTCCTAACCGATGAACAGCAAATAGAAAGATTCAAAGAAACAAATAAGATGTGGAGTGATTTAGGCGTCCCAGGAGTCCTATTTGAACAAGATAGAATTAAAGAAAGGTATCCATACTTGAACTTAGACGATGTTTTAGGAGGGTTCTATGGTCCACAGGATGGGAGCTTTCATCATGACTATGTTTGTCTTGGATATTATTCATTAGCAAAAGACTTGGGAGTAGTATTTCATGAACTAACTACTGTAAATGAAATAGTAGTTGAGAATAATAGAGTCAAGCAAGTTAAGACCTCTAATGGTTTAATAGATGTAGATGTAGTAGTGTTAACGTCGGGTGCTTGGACGAATAATCTCTTAAATGCGATAGGTATAGTTCTCCCAACTGAACCTCTGAGAAAAGAAGTATGTTTAACTGAACCTTATCACCATTTTATCGATCCCTTGATTATAGATATGGGTTCAGGAGCATATGTAGGCCAAACTCTTAAAGGCGAAATCCTTGGATCAATTGACTACCCGACTCCGCCAGGGCTAATCGACCTAGAGACTAGACTTGGTTTCGTGATTAGTTGGGTTAAAGCAGTTACTAGGAGGATTCCAATATTGAGAAATGCTAGATTAATGAGGACTTGGGCAGGCTACTATATGATGTCTGCTGATAGTAGCCACATAATGGGTAGAGACCCTGAATGGCCTGAAGGATTATATGTAGCATACGGTTATAGTGGTCACGGCTTTATGATGGCTCCACTCGTAGGAGAATTATTAGCGGAACATATTCTCACAGGGAGAATCGATGAATTAATGGAACCCTTCCTACCAACGAGGTTCAAGGAGAACAAACTAATACAAGAAAAACTAGTTATAGGATAGAGGAAGACACCTACTATCCGCAGTTCCCTCTTATTAGATGCACTATATCCATGAAGAGGCATGAAGAAAGAGGCTGAAAACTTATTTTTCTCATATGCTTCTTAATCTTACTTCCTGTAAATTGTCCTAGGAAGAAAGATGCTACGAAGACGGGTATCCATATGATATCAACTCCAGCCAAGAGTCTTAATATGAATATTAACGGTACTGGGAGATGTATAGCTAGAATCCACTGTATGGAGAAGCGTCTAGTATCAGCTCTCCAATATCCAAATGGAATATTAAATAAATAGACGAAAACAATTAAGCAGGATAGAATCACGTAGTCAAACATTTCCCTAATCGTAGAATGCGAATTAACTAATAAAGGGTTACTCTTAACATATTCGGAGACATTTTTGTTAAGTCTTGGTTAATCCGAGTCTCTGTATTATATCCATTAATTCATCTATCAGCTCATTGGCTTTAACAACCTCTCTGACGTTCCAGAATAACATTTTGTCTGATAACATCTTGATTGTTGAAGCTTCCTTCTTAATCTTCTCTAACTCGTTATCAATCGCAATCGCCACTACTTTCTGGACGCTGGGTTCTTGGGAAGCCTTCATTAGATTCAGTAGCATAGAATCTATACTACCTTTAACATGAACTTCAAAGACGTATTTTAATTCTCCCAAATTACCTATCCGCGCAGACCATACGACGTCTACTCTCGCTCCAGTTGTTAAGGGGACCTCGCTCGAAACATCGAATCCTAGCCCTTTCCCAATATTCAATACCATCTCAATAATATCATCGTGATCTGGTACTTCTTCACTTGATTCCGGGCCTATGTCCGATATTAAAACATAGTACAGAAAATAATCAACATCGAGTAAATCTGGATCAGGTAGCTGTCTTGGATCCCTCAGTATCTCTCCTACTTCTCTGATTACACCTATTGCTGCTTCATATTCTCTGCCTTTAAGTTTATTGATCTTTAGTTTAGTTACATCGGTCGACTCCTTTGTTTGAGTTATTCCGAGCTTAAGCAAGGCTTCTTTAACTCTACGATTCCACACTCCGTAAATTCTTGGATTAAAGTATGTTAGAATTTCTGTTATCATTGCTACACCAACTCCTTTAACATTCTTTCTGAATGAATCGAATCTCTCAGCTAGACTGCGATTGGAGTAAAGCAGATCTCTGAGATTTTCTTTAAGCTTGTCTAATCCATCAGCTCCCTTGATCCAGTAATCTATTAAATATTCTTTCTTAGTCCACCAACTAAAAGCATAGAGGTTGTTAGCTAGTGAAAGAAGTCTTGTTTCATCAAGATTCTCTAATTCTTCTCTGCTAAGTATCTTCTTAATTTCTTCTTCATGTCTTCTTCTTTCTTCTTCAAACTTCCTACCTTCCTCCGTAAGCCTGTATTCAAGATACTTTTTCTTAAATCTAAGAATATTATCTACTGCGTTTTTAGGTATACTCACTAAACACACCGATAATAATTCATGCTTGAGTATTATATATTTCTATTTCGTAGATGTTAAATGACTCCACGTGTTTTATGTCTAAGCTTGGAGTATATTGTTTACGGTGGGAAAAATTTATCTTAGACTTCAAGTTTTGGTTTAGTAAATGAAGATTGTATCGAAAGATAGGGGGGTTTATAGTTTTAGTAGCTTGCATAAGCCTGTCGAATATGTTGAGTTAGGTGAGCCAATTATACTTGAAATCGAGGATGCTGTCGGGGGTCAAGTGCGGAGTGAAGATACACCATTGGAGAGGATTGACTGGAATAGAGTTAACAAAGCTACAGGTCCAATCTATATTGAAGGTGTAGAGAAGGGAGATACACTTATTGTAGATATACTCGATATAAGCGTAGCCTCTGAAGGCGTAATCTTAGTGGTTCCAGGCGCTGGAGCTCTTGCCTCGAAAAGTTTTGAGCCTAAAGCAAAGATAGTTAAGATCCGAAATGGTGTCGCATGGTTTAAAGATGTTGGTCTCCTGATTAAGCCTATGATAGGAACTATAGGTGTGGCCCCTGAAAGGGGCCATATCCCAACTGGCGTACCATACAAGCATGGTGGAAACCTTGACTGCATAGAAGTATGTAAAGGCGCCAGATTATACCTACCTGTATCGGTTAATGGTGCATTATTTGCAGCAGGAGACTTACATGCTCTCCAAGCAGATGGTGAATTATGTGTTTCATCAATAGAAGTTGAAGGAAAAATATTACTGAGATTCAACGTAATAAAGAATAGAAAACCTGAGTGGCCAATAGTTGAAACCGAGGACCATTACTCGATCCTCGTATCAGATGATGATCTAGATAAAGCAGTAGAGATAGCTACTGAAAAAGCTGTACAAGCATTAATGAAAGCAAAGAAATGGAGCTTCGAAGAATCCTATATGTTTAGCAGTCTAGGAGTAAGAATAGCAGTAAATCAGGTAGTTGATCCAAAGAAAGGCGTAAGGGCGATGATATCGAAAAACCTTATCTCAATCCATGATTTACTCGAATAGATTTTAAAGGTGAGTGTATGGAGTTCCACGCAGCCGGATTGTCAGATGATGAAATTATCTCTGAAGCAGTAAAGATAGTTAAAGAA
Organism: Nitrososphaerales archaeon; assembly: GCA_023269855.1. GTDB lineage: Archaea > Thermoproteota > Nitrososphaeria_A > Caldarchaeales > Wolframiiraptoraceae > Geocrenenecus. The sequence continues at coordinate 10,526 of JAGDWP010000018.1, forward strand.
GCAGAGAAGAAAGGTGTCATACTGAGGATTCTAGGCGCGTTAGCTATCAGGATACATTCAAGAGATCTAGTTAATCTACACAAGAACCTTCGGAGACTTGGAGATCTGGATAGATCTTTTACAGACATAGATTTAATAGGGTATTCTTCTCAGCGGGCGGGGATCAGACAGCTAATGGAGAAGGATCTATCCTTTAAAATCTCTAGCCAGTTCCTCTTATTGCATGGGAAAGACAGGCTAATCTACTATCATCCTCAAAACATATACCATGTAGACATATTCTTCGACCAACTATATTTCAGCCATACTTTACCATTTGGCAAAAAAGGAAAAGGCAGACTTGAACTAGATAATCCAACAATACCTGTTACCGATCTTCTATTAGAGAAATTACAGATACACCAAATAAACGAGAAAGACATCAAGGATGTTATCGTCTTACTGAGAGGTCATGAACTAGGTGAGAATGACAACGATACGATTAATCTAAAATATTTATCAAACCTTTTAGGAGATGATTGGGGATTCTGGATGGATGCTGTAGAGAATCTTAGGAAAACGATTAAATATGCTGAAAGCTACGCAGCACAATCTTTGATTACTAAGGAAGACCTTGATGACGTAGTGGATAAATGTTTAAGATTGATAGATTACTTAGAAAAGTGTCCAAAGACTAAGAACTGGGAGAAGAGAGCAAAAACAGGCACTAAAGAAAAGTATTGGAGAGATGTAGAAGAACTTTATAGATGATTTTATCCTGACGTAAAGATAAAGTCTCGAATTTTATTCTTTTCGAGTTGGATCAGAACACCTCGAAGGATTCCTTCATGATATTCGCTTCCAGGATTGAAACATAAGGTTTTACCTATCTTGGAGAATCCTCTTGCCTCATGAATATGTCCATGTAAACTTAGAAGTGGTTGATGAATCTCTATACTTTTTCTAACTGCTTTACTACCAACAGGCTTAACCATTAGTTGTCCACCAGGTCCAACTCTTGGTTTCATGTTTTCATCAAGCTCTGGAGCAGAATCTATTCCTGAATCATAGGGTGGGACATGGATACAATACAAAAGTATGGAATTTCTATCAACTTTATTCATTAATCTAGCAATCTTTTCTTCAATCTCTTCTTCAGGAATGTCTCTAGGACATTTCCATGGAGTAATGTTAGAATATCCTAAACTCAACATTTGGACTTTATCAGTCAAGTGAATAATTTTCTCATTTGGGTTAACTATAACATTCGACGAATCAAGTACTGAGTCAATTGAATAGCTGTCATCATTTCCAGGCATAATGTAGCATTTAACTTTCTTATTACTGAGTTTAGCTTCAGCATACTTTATCCATCTCTCGACTGATTCTATAACTAATTTATTAAAGACTTCCTCCATCTTTGAACTATCTTTCACAATGTTATCCCAAAGTTCTCTATTAGTGAGGTATGGATATGAACCTAAATCTCTAATCTTCTGTAGAGTTCTCTCTAATTCTTCCTTACTCTTCAAGACTTCTTCTCTTCCACCTACTTTACATACATAATAGTCTCCGAAATCATAGACAGGTACAATAAACTTGCCAGTGATATCCCCACCCAATATTATAACATCGCATTTATAGAATTCTCCAGCATTTAGAAATTTCTTGAAACAGACCTCACTACCATGAATATCTGAAGCGAAGAATATACGGATCCTGTCATTTGACATCTAGCTCGCCCTCAAACAGCATACCTATGAGATTCCCACCGATTATTAAATTCATTTGAGAAACAAAACTTAATCTCACATTATCTTGAAATTAAATAAAAAATGAAGGTTGAATAAATAAAGCTAGGATCTTATTCTGGAGGCAACTCCTTAAAGGATAATTCCAATGGAATCCCTGTCCTACGATGGTACAGTGAGGAGATGAAGTATATAATGATCCCTATCAAGAACAAGCCTATAGTGAATGCCATTATGGATGGGTCGAGTTCACCTACAAATGCTGGTGAAATACTCGCGTAGCCTAGATAGATTGATAAGATTATAGCTATTACTGCGAGTATGTGGAGGACGGGGATGGGACCGACTTTGGCTCTAACGATCGCTGGAGCTCTCTCCCAGAGTTCTCTCCTCCTTTTAGGGAATAATAGAGCAGCTATAGAAGTTATAATCTGCATTATCATCCATCCGAACACTATGTAGGCAAAGTATTGGAGAAGCGGAGTCCACAACCATAGGGCTTGGAAGATTATAGCTACTATTGTTACGAAGATTAAAGCAGCATATGGTGAATGGTAGCGTACATCAACGTTTGATAAGAATGTGGGTACGACTCTATCGAATGCCCATGCGAATACGAATCTCACACCTGAAGCTACATATGTCAATATAGCTGCTAAAACCATGGCCCCCCACCCAATCATCATTACCGTATAGACTCTAGGATCTACAGCGTACTGGAATAACCACATGAAGTATGGTTCTCTAGCCAGCGGGTATTTATCGCTCCCTATAGCGTAAAGATAGGAGAGTGCTCCTAGGAAGTCTCCACCCATCCCAGCGTAAGAAACTTCGTATGCCAGCCAATCAATAAACCCGAAAACTAGGACAGCTCCAACTATAGCTATTATCTGAGACTTTTGTACTTCCTTAATCTCTCCCGCTAAGTATATTGAGAAGTTGAATCCTAGGAAATTTATGTATGTGAAGGTTAACCCGAGAAGAGTTGCTGTTAACAGGAAGCCGGTTGGATAACCCTCTTTTACTGCCTCATTTATTATAGAATCGTAAGAGACTCCTGTCATAGCAGTGAATCTTTCTGCAAAACCTAGTCTACCCACTGTTAGCAACCCAACCGTATATACCGCTAAACCAATTAATACTACTATGAAGAAAGCCCATAAAACCCTGGTTGTAGCTTTAGCACCCCTCGAGATTATGAAAGCACAGATTAGATAATAGATTACTGCGAAGAGGAATGTAAACTCGTTTGATGAAACTATGGCTGCAAGGTCAGTCAAACCATTTGCTTCAAGTATCGGTGCTAGAGTATATTGAGTAAACCATGGGATATATGCTCCTGCAACACTTAAGATAACCATGAAGAGGAAGAAGTTTATCGCATAACCAAGGGATGGATGAAGTATCCTGCTAACCCATATATAATCTCCTCCAGCCCTAGGCATAGCGATAGAAAACAATGCATAGAAAAGCCCTATCACAATGCTTATCGGTATAGCTAGTAATGCAGTCGTCGGTAGATGAGCTCCCGGATATATTACAGACGCCCATACACCATATACTAGAATCGCCATGGGGGCCATAACCATTATATTGAAAATCATTGCATCAAAAGCTGAGATATTCCGTATAAGCCCCGAAGCCCTCCTAACATAAACATCCCCACTCACCTGACATCACCACACCTTTATATCGTAGGAACACATTTCTCTTAATGGTATATAAATTTTAATTTTAATCAATTATTCAAAACGACGAAACTTAATATGATGATAGAACAAGAAATATGTTAGGATAAAGCTCTAAAGGAACAAGGTATAAACATTATTGACGAAAAAAGGATGACAATTTGTACATATTATATCAGCTAATATGCATCATCTTCTCTGGAGATATTCTATTAATATTTCTTTATTCGCAATATGTACTCTAAAGATATATATGGAGCCTAATTCATTATATTTCCGAGGTCTTTTGGAAAATGAATAGCGAAGATAATATTTTAAATAGGAAGATTTCTAGAAGAGCTGCAGTGGGAACTGCCGCAAAAGTTGCAGGAGCCACTGTTGCAGGACTCGTTATAGGAGGAGTTGCAGGATATGCATTGAAACCCGAGGTTCCATCTGCAACTGTGACTGTCCCCACAACTGTTAAAGAGACTGTTAAAGAGACAGTCACTGTGGGAGCTGCAACTGTAACCGTTCCCACAACTGTTACTAAGACTGAAACTGTTGTATCAACTGTGGGTCCAGCTGCTCCGGGTCTCGCAGAGCTTAGACGTGAATTAGCTCAAAGATATGCTACAGGTAAGCCTGGAGATAAATTCCTCGTCGGATACGTTACCTGGACTCTTGCTCAGGAAGCACCGAAGTATGATTATCAAGGTGCTGATCAAGCATGTAAACAGCTTGGATTAGAGTTTAAGGGGATAGAAATAGGTGCAGAAGCATTAAAAGCAGTTGAAGCTACGGACTCTCTAATAGCAGCAGGTGCTAAAGGCGTAGTATACTGGGCTCCTGCTTTAGCGGCTATGCAGGAAATAGTTAGGTTGTGTGAGGAGAATAAAGTATTCGCAGCTACAGCTTGGTGTAGAGATCCCGCTCTACTACCTGGAGATAAAGGGCCACATTGGTTCTTTGAATTCAGTACAATGTCCGATGAGATGAGCTTCCACTGTATGACTTTGCTATTCGAGAAGATGAAGAAATATGGTAGGAGCAAGGTCCTTCATGTACAGTCTTCAAAGACTATTGCTCCAGACTCTACTGCATTGATTAATCAAGGTATAGCTATTGCATGGAGGAGGTATCCATTCATACAGTTACTTGGACATTATTGGGGTGAATGGGCATATCCGGGAGGCAGAAAAGCAGGAGAAGATGCTCTAGCTGTCAGAACGGATTATGAAGCAGTCTGGGGGCACAATGATGACCAAGCAATGGGGACAGTCTCAGTATTCAAAGAAAGAGGCATAAATATTGGACCGTTTGCTGCAGCTAGAGATGCTATAGTAGCTTGCTTAGAAGAAGTTGTTAAAGGAGATTGGTTCATAACCTCATTAACCGAATTCCAGTACTTTGGTGGTCTTAGGGTTGCTGCAACTTATGATGCAGTGACAGGAGCCTCATATCCACTAAGAGATGAGATGGTCCAGTCTCCATGGGTTACAACTGTCCTTAACTTAACAACGCCGGGCATAAAAGAAGAAAATGAAGAACTTATTAAGAGTTCAGGATTATGGTGGCATCCAAACTTTGTGGTAGTTGATGCGGGCAAGTTACTAGAATTTGCAAAGATTAGTGAAGTGTACCCCTCTAAGCTATATCCATATGACTTTAGGACACTATCCGTTGGAAAATGTCAAGAGCTTGGTCTGACATATGATAGACATGCAAAGAACTATTTGACAGCTAACAACTATTACTATGTACCTTTGATGAAGAGAATGAAAGTCACAGACGATAGGACGAGGGGCGAAAACTTAGAGTCTTTCAGAAAACAGTTTGCATTGACAATGAAGTATTTCCTCGAGTTAACATGGGATACGCATAGCGAAAATGAATCTAAAGTGAAGGCTGCTGAAGCTGAAGGGCTAAAACTTGAACCGTTCTGGGGCGCATTAGATTAAAATACATAAAAATTTTTTAATTCCACCCCCCTTTTATTTTTGGAGAGTAGGTCAAATGGATATGCAAAATCAATTGTTAATAGCTAAGAATATTTCTAAAACATTTGACAATGTTGTTAGGGCGCTTGATGGAGTTACTATAGATGTTAGGAGGAATGAAGTCTTAAGCGTTGTAGGTGAAAATGGTGCTGGAAAGTCGACCTTAATGAAGATACTTGTAGGAGTCTATCAACCGGATAGTGGAGAATTATATTATGAAGGCGAGAAAATCCCTTTTCCCAAAAATCCGATGGAAGCTTTGGAAAGAGGAATTTCAATAGTTTACCAAGAGAGAGGTGTTATTCCCCATCTTAAAGTTTACCAATTCTTATTCTTAGGTCTTGAAGGAAAATTTACAAGACTTGGAAGACTACAACTGGAGAAGATTATAGGGATCGCGAAATCTGTCTTCGATGAACTTGGAGTAAAATGTGATCTAGGTAGCTATATGTATGAACTTCCCTTATCTACTCAGAAGATGGTTGAGATAGCTAGAGCAATCCTTAGCATTAGGTTAGCTGTCGGGGATAGTGAGGCATCAAAGATTACACCGATAATTATTCTCGATGAGCCTACAGCTCCGCTCTCGATTGAAGAAAGAGATGAATTTTTTCAATACATCCTAAACTTAAAGAAGAACAATTCATTCATATTCGTTTCACATATAATTCCTGAAGTAATGAAGTTCAGCGATAGAATATATGTTCTAAGAGATGGCAAACTAGTCGCATATCATGATTTATCTACTGAAAAAGTCACTGAAGATCAATTATTCAGAGAGATTGTTGGTAGAGTTTCATACTATGAGCTTTATTCAGTTCATGAATATGGAAAGGCTGAAGCAGAGAATAGACCTATAATCTTATCCGTTCAGAATCTTACAAAGAAAGGCTACTACAGCAATATCACTTTCGGTGTAAGAGAAGGTGAATGTGTGGGGTTGTTTGGACCTGCCGGGTGCGGTAAGAGTGAGATAGCGAAAACGTTGTATGGTGAAATCTCAGCAGACAGCGGCAAAATAATTGTAGATGGGAAAGAAGTGAAAATCAAGAGTGAACCTCACGTAAGATTACGTGTAGGGATAGGATATTTCTCAGGAGAGACTGGTAAAGAACTATTCCTATACTGGCCCATAAGAAAGAATATTTCTATTGTTAATTTTGAGAAGATCGTAAGAAAACCTTTCAAGATTGCTTCAGTCATAAGTTTCAAAGCTGAGAAGGAACTGGCGGATAGGATGATCAAGAAGCTTAGAATTAGAGCTCCAAGTGTAGAGACTGAATGCTACTCCTTAAGTGGAGGTAATAAACAGAAAGTTTCGGTTGGTAAATGGCTTGAGAAGAGTCCTAAGATACTAATATTAGAGGATCCAACAATAGGTATTGATGTAGGTGCTAGAGAAGACATTTATGAAGTGCTGCTAGAAATGAAGAAGAAGGGTGTCGCAATGATTCTTGTAAGCGATGATCCAAAAGAATATGCTATCCTCTGCGATAAGATAATACTATTAAGGGAAGGAACAATACAGAAGGTATACGATAATGGTGAATTTAGGAGAGTGATGGAGTTATGAGTAAGAATCTTAAGAAAGACGCTACAACTTTTCCAATACCTACTACTACTTGGAGGATAGTTAGAGGGAATCCAGCTATATGGGCTATCTTCGGATTAGTTATAATCTTCTCATCGATTGTTCCAGAAAAATTTCTATCAACAAGCAATCTTGTAGCTATACTGAAAAATTTCGCTGTTACATCGATGTTAGCTGTTGGACCAACTTTCGTTATTTTATTGGGATCGATTGATGTTTCATACATGGGTATATGGATGTTTGGTGGTGCATTAGTATGGTTACTCTATCCATACCTTGGGTTAGCCTCAATACTAATATATCCAGTCTTCGGCTTACTAATAGGGTTATTCAACGGTATAGTACATGTAAAAGCTAAGATCCCGTCTTTTATCTTAACTCTTGCAATGACAGCAGTACTCGCATTTCTAACAACATATGTGAGAAATATTTCCGGAGTGTTAACCCTTACGGTTCCCGCTTACAATTTTTTGAGAGAGTCACCGATACCATATCTTCCAGCACCATTTCTCCTCGCTCTTCCAACAATAATTCTAGCAGTATTCTTAATGTTCTTCACGAAGCTTGGCACATATCTATGCGCTATCGGGTCAAACGAAGAAGGTGCGAAACTCGCAGGAATAAACGTAGAGAAGTATAAAATTCTAGCATTCATGTTTAGTGGATTCCTAGTTGGATTAGGTTCGATTGCTATCTTCGTTCATTTAGGTAATCAAACGAGAGTAGACTTTGACCCTAGCGAGCTTGTTAGAGGTTTAGCAGCAATAGTTCTCGGGGGGACTCCGCTGGCGGGAGGGATGGGTGGACCCCACAGAACACTCCTCGGAGCATTGGTCTACGTATTAATATTCAATGGGCTATTTCTCTTACCTGGTGTTGACCCTAACCATCTTAAACTATATATTGGTGCACTCCTAATGGGGGCAGTTATTATTGCCTCTAAAGCTCTTAAAGGTGCTCTAATCACTTGAAGGAGGAACTGAAAGATGAAAGAAGTAAGGATAACGAGTGAATGGGCGAAGAGAAACCTTAATACAATAATACCTCTAGCTGGCCTAATTCTCTTATTGACGTCTCTTAGAATTGCTAATCCTTATTTTCTAGCAAGTTGGGATAGCGTTATCACTCTAGTTTATGGGATGTCTTTCTTCATGATAGCGGCGTGTGGTTTGACTTTAGTTATCCTCATGGGCTCGTTTGATTTCTCGGTTCCAAGTGTTCTGAAATTATCAGCTATGATTTTCGCAGTTCTATACCCCTCCCTAGGATTCTTATCGATTCCAGCAGCTTTAGCAGTAAGCTTAGTCTTCGGATTCGTTAATGGATTGCTTCTTGCAAGATTTAATATCCCGTCTTTCATGGCGACCCTAGCGACATCGATGGTCGCAGAAGGAATGGCTCAGGTAATCTCAGGAGGATACACGAGGATGATTACGGATCCCGCGTTTCGCGCTATATCTACAACGATGATAGCGGGTTTACCGTCAATTTTCTATTGGTCTATTGCTATCTGGCTTATATCGATTTTCATAACCATGGCCACACCATACGGTAGAGCAATATATGCAATAGGTGGAAACCTTGTCGGAGCACGTTTAGCAGGAATAAATATTCGACTTGTTAGAATATCTGTCTTCATGATCTGTTCACTATTTGCTGGAGTTTCAGGAATACTTTATGCATCCCAGATTCAAGGTGCACACATGCAGGTTGGAGTGCTGGACATGATCCCCCTATTCGCAAGCGTAGTAGTAGGTGGCACCGCATTAACGGGTGGTGTAGGCGGGGTACATAGAACACTCCTAGGAGTATTAATAATTAGGTGGCTTGATTCTGGGTTAAGCATGATTGCTATAGACCTTAATATTAGAATGATTGTCTTCGGTCTAATCGCCATAATAATGGCCATCCTAACAATAGATAGACGAAGAATAAAGATAATGAAATAATGCTTTTTAAGAAGAATTAATCGACATCACCGCACATATAGCAATTAATCATCTCTGGATATTTGGGTGAAAAGCGATATTAATACATATTGGAAAATCTTAATTGACGGTACCAGGCAGTAATAACTAGTAGTGATGGTGTGTGAGGTAGATGTCTTTTAAGATAGAGTATGAAAGATTCGTAAACCGTACACCTAATTCATGTAAACTCTTTGAGGAGAATAAGCTTTTTACTCCATGCGGCGTTCACAGCAACTATAGGGTTCATGATCCATATCCACTCTTTATTAGAAGGGCTAGGGGGTCAAGGATATGGGATGTGGATGGAAATGAGTATATAGACTTTAATATGGCTTTCGGAGCTCTCGTGTCAGGTCATTCGCACCCATTACTTGTTGAAGAATTAAAGAAGGCAATTGAAGAAGGTACAATCTTTGGACATGAATCGCATGAATCTGTTAAACTCGCTAAAATTCTATGCCAAAGATTTAATCTAGAAATGGTTAGGTTTAACTCAACAGGTATGGAAGTTACAATGTACAGTATTAGATTAGCTAGAGCATATACTGGGAGAAACAAGATTATGAAGTTTGAGGGATGCTATCATGGAAGTAATGATAACCTACTCGTAAGCGTCAAGCCTCATCTCTCAAAAGCAGGTCACATGAAATACCCTATACCTGTTCCAGCTACACCAGGTCTGATACCTGAAATCTCTAAATACACAGTGGTAGCACAATTCAATGACATAGAATCTGTAGATAAGCTCTTCCAAAAACATGGAGACGATATAGCCGGAGTAATACTTGAACCTGTAGCAATGAATATGGGTGTGATAGAGCCTGATCTAGAATTCTTAAGAATGTTGAGGAAGCTATGCGATGAATACAATTCCGTCTTAATATTTGATGAAGTGAAAACTTGTGGGAAATGGTTTGGAGGCGTGGAAGAAAGATACGGTGTTAAACCCGACTTGAAAACCCTCGGTAAAGCAATAGGTGGAGGAATACCATTATCTGCTCTAGGTGGTCGAAGAGAGATAATGGAACTCTTTGGACCGGGAAAAGTCTCTCATGCTGGAACTTTCAATGCAAACCCATTATCAATTAAAGCAGGGATCGTTACGTTAGAAAAGATACTTACTAGAGAAGCGATCAGCAATGCTGCTAGATTAGGTGAGCGGCTTGCTAAAGGATATAGAGACATAGTAGTAGACTATAGAATAGATGCAATAGTTAGTTCTATAGGCGTGAGTGGAGCAATACTTTATACAAGTCAACCTCAAGTTAGAAACTATCGTGAACTACTCAAATGCGATTTCGGTAAATGGTTTGGATACTTTATCTCTATGCTGAATAGAGGCATTATCCCAGCAGCTACCGGTCCAGATGAGCAGTGGACCATCTCTGTCCAGCATACTCCAGAAGACGTTGAGAAACATCTCGAAGCATTCAAAGAAGTAGCACCAATAATTAAGAAAGTTGAGCAACCTATAGGAGTGGTTGAAGCCGTCTAACCTACCTATTACTTTTTCATCCATGACTATGACGTGGTATCCTCTATTACCTGAGAAGAAGGCTATTCTAATCTTACTGAAGTTTTCTGAATATTGAATGGATATAAATTTTAGTCTTTGACTAGTCGATTTAGATTTTGATTTTTGTGTGTTTTGAGTATGTGTTGGTGGAGGTTCTTGGACTTAACCTTAACCCTGCATAGGTTGCATCTCGACCAGCTTTTCCAGAGGGATTCATCAACCCATTTACGAACTCAATCGTTAACCTCTTCGAATAGGCTAGCTCCTCGACCCCCTCTACAGTCTTCTCCCTAACAGTTATGATAACCCAACCCTTCCCAACATAAATAAACATCAAACAGAACAACTATAAAATTAACAAGTCAAACCTCAAACCTGATGGGAACTAGAGTTAAACTATTCTCTTTTCAATGTACTGAAAACATTTATTTACTCCAGCTAATAATATGAACCCGACAAGCCTTGACTATAATTAAAAATATTGTTAAAGAAAACTACTTTAGAGATTCTCTACAACTTATGCAATTATCTGAAGAAGCAAAAAAGATCTCTGGAATACTTGATGTCGCCTTAGTAATGGGTACTGAAACAAATAAAGAAGTCTTGGAGAGACTTGGACTCTTAACAGAAGATGGGGCCAAAGCCACGAAAAACGACTTAATCATCGCAGTCAAAGTAGAGAATGAAGAATTACTTTCAAACATTCTCTCATCGTTGGAAGATATGCTAACTAAAACTATTACTGCTCCAGTTATCGCTGAAAAAGTATTCTATAGCGTAAGCTCAGCTATAGAGTCAAACCCTGACGTCAATTTAGCATTAATCTCT
>JAGDWP010000097.1 GCA_023269855.1 Nitrososphaerales archaeon
CAAACCTCAAACCTGATGGGAACTAGGGTTTATTAAATGTCTAAGATGTGGTTCACAATTAGAAGTATTTTAAATGTATTGAAGAGTCTGCTAGACTTTTATAATGTTAAAAATGTTTTAAAGATAGAAGGAATTCTCCAGGGATCGTGGAAGCTAGTTTACTAACTGCTTCTACGATATCTTCAATCTTTGTGGGAACTACTTCTTCGATCGGTATAAATCTTAAGAGACTACTAATCCTCCAAGGCCCACTTGACAGTAATGAGACCTGAAATCTTAGTTATCTCAATCTCAGGTGCTGGGTCTCCTAGATAGTTTAGAATATCCCTAAGCTCGGAGACTGCAACGGTCTCCTGCCCCCTCTAGGTTTTCAACTTATTTCAAGAATAATTTGATGAATAGAATCCTGAAAATATAGATTTACGTAGATTAATGGCTGCTCTGAAGATGATATTCCATAAATGTTTATATAAGCAATTTTAAGAATACATAATTAATGCAGACGGTGCAGGTTAGGGCTACTAGATGGGTTGCTGGAACTTCACTTCTTGCTTCAACAGCAATAGTTCTATCACTTCTCCGTCTTAGATTTCCATATCCTCTTCTCCCCTTCTTAAGCTTCGACCTCGCGGAAATACCTATAGTTCTATCACTTCTAGTATTAGATTTTAAGTCTGCTTTCACCGTAGCTGTAATCCATTGGATAATGTTGAATTTCGGGAGACCATATCATGTTCTAATAGGTCCATTAATGAAGTTAGCCGCTGTAGTCTCTATGCTGATAGGCTTCAAGTTAATACTCGATAAACCCAATCTAACTCTAAATAAGAGAAATTTAACATTGATGATTGCTTCCGGCAGTTTAACAAGGATAGGGGTAATGTCTATAGTAACTTTCTTACTATACTACATAATCTTCCCAGAAGTTTATCTTCCTACATCTTCACAAGTATTAAAGAATGTCTTAGGACTGGAACTAGAATCAAGCTTTCTAGTAGCTTTCATAACAGTAATTCTAACAGCATTCTTCAATCTTCTCCACGTTCCTCTATCACTTCTCCCAGCAGCATCAGTATATACTCTCTACAAGAAGATGAAGCTTGAAACAAGTTATCCTTCTAGAAAAGAATAAAAGATAGGAGATTTCTCTTTCTTCTTCTATGAATCGATTTTTATTTTTTCTTTATTATTTCTACTCCAGGCATGGTTTTTCCTGAGATGTATGTGATTAAAGCTCCTCCGCCGAGGCTTACATAGGAGAAATTGTTTGGACTTAAACCAACGAGCTCGATAGCTGTTGAAGAGTCTCCTCCTCCAATCAGTGTGAAAGCTTTACATCTCGCTAATGCTTCATAAATTATCTTAGTGCCTTTTCTGAATTCTTCTCTTTCATATGCTCCAGCTGGACCCTTAACTATTATCGCATCTTTTTCAGATGAATTTAGGATTAGCTCAGCATAATTCCTAGCCGTCTTCTCTCCTATATCGTATATTGTTCCAGGAGCAGGGAGTTTATCAATATCTATTTCAACTCTTTTGCCGTCTTCTTCATAAGCTACATCTAATGGAGTCTTTAACCGTTCACCTAGACGTTGACGTATCTTTGATAACCTTTCTAGGTATGCATCAAACTTCTTCTTTTTAATGTATGATTCCGATGGTTCACCAAGCTTTTTCCCGAGACTCATCAAGAATAGTTGTCCAAGTATTCCAGCAGACATGACGAACTTAATGTTTTCAATGTTTCGAGACATTACTGCATCGATAACTTCGATACATTCTTCAGGCTTATTTCCACCCATAACGAGCATAATCTTTCTATCTTCCTCGAGGACAGTAGTTAAAGCTCTAAGCTCTTTCTCCATTATTCTCCCAGCTACTGTAGGTAGTGTATATGAGAACCCTACAACGGATGCGTGAGCTCTGTGAGCTACTGAGAATGCATCTAGAATGAATAAGTCGGCGAGGGGTGCAAGTGTTGACACTAGTTTTCCACGAAAGTGTTCTTCAGGGGAAGCCTCCTTAGTTTCTTCATCGAGGATTCTAACATTCTCTAGTAGAATGATCTCACCATTCCTTAATGATTTCACAGCTTTTACTGCTTCTTCACCTATCAGGTCTGGGACATACTTGACAGGTTTACCAACATGCATTGATAATAGTTCAGCATGATCTTTTAATGGGAGAAAATCTGGGTCTCCCTTCCTTCCTTGATGAGCTAGGAGGACAACTTTAGCATTTTTCTCTGATAATTCTCTGATTGTTTCTGCATGAGCTCTAAGCCTCTCATTATCTCTAATCTTTCCAGTAGCAGGGTCTATAGGCGAGTTTAAGTCAACTCTTACAATAACAGTCTTACCTGAAACATCTACATCATCTAAAGTCTTAAACCACATATCCAACGACCTCTCTCAACAGAATATATTCCTTGGAGTATCTAATTAAGATTTGAACTTGAAAGCGTGGAAAATATAGAGGGAAGTAAGATATATTCATTGGATTAATGTATTCAAAGCTTCTGCGCGATCATGTTGACTATGTCTACGAGTCTGCAACTGTATCCCCATTCGTTATCATACCATCCTAGAACTTTTACGATGTCGCTTCTTTCCCCGATGGTCATTATGCTTAACCCATCAACGATGCATGAATGAGGGTTACCTATTATGTCAGCTGAAACAATAGGGTCTTCCGTATACTCCATTATCTTTTTCATTTTTCCTTCAGCCGCGGTCTTGTATGCTTTTCTAACCTCGTCCACTGTTACTTCTCTTTCAAGTACAGCTGTCAAATCTGTTACTGAGCCGTCTGGTACAGGTACTCTTAGAGCTATACCATCCATCTTCCCCTTTACTTCAGGAATTACTAAGTGAAGAGCGGATGCTGCTCCAGTAGTTGTAGGTATTATTGATAAAGCAGCAGCCCTAGCCCTCCTCAAGTCTTTATGTACTAAATCCAGAACTCTCTGATCATTTGTGTATGCGTGTACCGTTATCATGAAGCCCTTCTTTATCCCGAAGTTGTCTAAGAGTACTTTAACCATTGGTGCAAGACAGTTTGTTGTACAAGAAGCTGCAGAGATCACGTTCTGCTTAGATAAGTCTAGCATATTATCGTTTACTCCTGGAACTATTGTAACATCTGCATCTTTGCATGGAGCTGTAACTAAGACTTTCTTAACAGTATCTCTAATATGCTTTGAAGCATCTGCCTTGTTTGTGAATTGACCTGTTGCTTCTACTACTAGCTCTACGCCTTCATCTTTCCAAGGTATCTGGGATGGATCACGGATACTGTAAGCTCTAAGCTCTTTACCATCGATAATGATACTCTTATCAGTATAAGATATCTCTCTATTCAGTTTCCGATGTATAGAATCATACTTTAAGAGGAGAGCCGTAGTCTTCGTATCTGCAAGCTCATTAAAAGCTACAACCTCGAAGCTTTTACCATATCCTGGATCTTCTAATGCAGCTCGTAGAAACAGTCTACCAATCCTACCTAATCCATTAATTCCGACTTTCAGGACCATACTCAACAGAATATTGAGAAAACCTGTTTTTTAGTTTTATGCATAGACAAATTTTAAATACTATTGCCTCTCCTTACATACTGTAATCGTAAACTTGCTTAAGTATTTATAAATTTTATCGACCTTTACCCGGTGCTGTAACCTTAAGCTTTCTGCATCACCTCCTCTATTATGGATATCATATTA
>JAGDWP010000026.1 GCA_023269855.1 Nitrososphaerales archaeon
GCTTTCTTCTTTATCTCAAAATATACATCGATTAGATCCTTTGGAGCTTCTACTTGGATTCTATAGTTTTTAATTGCTTCCACAGTCTCTCAACCTCGCTTTCAGGAACTCTGTACCGTCCTCCAGGTAGCTTGATAGCCCTCATCCTACCTCCCTAACCCACTTAACTACAGTATGCCTCGTAACATTGAAAACATCAGCCACTTCTTTCGTAGTTAACAGCATCTTCCTTTTTTCCATAGTTAATTATATTAACGACAACTATATAAACCTATCTTTTTGAAACTGCTGACAACGGCTTCGACTGAACGTACCAATGGGTTCAGCCATGTATACCACGTTACACTAATCTTAAAACAATATATTAAGGAACATCATGAAACACTGTGAAACACTTGAAGAATGGTGATGGATCAATACTGAAGGTTAATATTAAGCCTCCTTTATTTTTTGCAAATTCACGTTACAAAATAATTAATGTAAGTGAGTATTACTCCAAAGTATTGAAAAATTCAATATTTATAATAGCATTCAGGATATTGAACGGTGACATAGTATGAAGAATGTTAGGTTTGCAGTATATGGTGTTGGACCGATAGGCTCACTCATAGCTAGATATGGGTTAGAGAGAGACTGGATGGAGCTTGTAGGAGCATACGATATTGACCCAGCAAAGATTGGAAAAGACATAGGAGATGTTATTGGTTTAAGCGAGAAGATTGGAGTAGTCATAGAGAAACCAAGTAGAGATGTTTTAAAGTCTGTTAAGCCCGATATTGTTCTTCATGCTACTGGAAGTTTTCTGGACAGAGTCTATGAACAAATTCTAGATATTGTGAAAGCAGGTTCAGACGTAATATCTACGTGTGAGACGCTTTCCTACCCTTACTATAGATATCCTGAGCTAGCCAGCAAACTTAACTTAGAAGCTAAGAAGAATAATTCAACAATACTTGGTGTAGGTATAAACCCTGGTTTCCTGTTAGACCTTCTTCCTGCAATTCTTACAACATCATGCATTAAGGTTGAGAAAGTCATAGCTAGGAGAATCATAGATGCTTCTAAGAGAAGAGAATCTTTCAGGAAAAAAATAGGTCTAGGACTAGACATAGACACATTCAATCAAGAGATTGAGAAGGGTAAGCTAACAGCTCACGTAGGTTACGCAGAATCTGTATGCCTCATATCTGATGCATTAAAGTTGAGGCTAGATAGAGTATATGAAAGACAAGAAGCAGTAATAGCTGATAAAGAAATAAAAAAAGAAAATCTAGTAATCCAGTCGGGGAAGGTCAGAGGCGTAAGAGGATACGGTGCTGGGTTAATAGGAGAAAAAGAAATAGTAAGGGTAGAGTTCTTTGCAGTTGCTGGTATTGAAGAAGAACTTGAAGAAATAATTATAGAAGGGACTCCAAGAATTATTTGGAGAAGTATTGGTGGGACACCAGGGGACGTAGCTACAGCAGCTGTAGTATTGAATTACGTTCCGATTGTTCTAGATTCAGAGCCGGGATTAACTACCGTCACTAGATTGAAAGCTCCGTCCTGCTCTATTTCTTATCTGAGTGGTTAAACTCTCTATGGCCAGAGCCCTCTAGATTTGATAGCGTTAACTACTCTCTCTACAGCGAGAACCAGTGCGGCTCTCCTATAGTTTACTCTATATTTCTCTTGGTATTCGGCAACTTCATTGAACGCTTTAACCATTCTTTCATCTAGTCTATTTAGGACTTCTTCTCTAGTCCAGTAGAATCTCTGAAGATTTTGAACCCATTCTAGATAACTGACCGTTACTCCACCTGCATTCGCAAGGATATCTGGGATGACTTTTATATTTTTCTGGTCTAGGATACTGTCTGCTTCAGGTGTAACTGGTCCATTTGCTCCTTCAATAATCACTTTAGCTCTAATATTGTCTGCATTTCGTTTATGTATTACACCTTCTAGAGCTGCTGGGATAAGGAAGTCACATTCAAGTTCTAATAGTTCTTCATTTGAAATACTCTTCATACTTTCGAATCCTACTACGCTTCCAGTCTTCTTTTCATATTCACTCACTTTATACGGATTCAGCCCATCTTTTGATAATATCCCACCTTTAAAATCGCTTACAGCAATTATCTTAGCTCCCCAATCGTATAGTATCTGACTAGCATGTGCTCCAACCTTTCCAAATCCTTGAATAACTACTCTCGCATTCTTTAAAGGTATACCAAATTTCTTAGTAGCTTCCCTAACACATACAGCTACACCGTACGATGTTGCTTCAGCTCTTCCTTCTGAACCTCCTAGATTAACAGGCTTACCTGTTACGACTGCAGGTGTAGGCTCACCTTTCAATTGGCTGTATGTATCCATTATCCAAGCCATGGTCTGAGCGTCAGTATACACATCTGGGGCAGGTATGTCTATATGTGGCCCTATTATATCGTATATCATTGCTGTGTATCTCCTAGTAAGTCTTTCAAGCTCATTCAAAGACATCTCTTTCGGGTTACATCTAACTCCTCCCTTTGCTCCACCGAATGGTAGATTCATAACCGCTGTCTTCCAAGTCATAAGCATAGCGAGTGCAGTTACTCCTTCCACAGTCACTGTTGGATAATATCTTATACCGCCTTTAAATGGTCCAAGAGCATCACAATGTTGGACACGGACTCCCATAAACGTCTTAATTGATCCATTATCCATCTTAACAGGCACGGAAACTATCAGGGTTCTCTTAGGCATCTTAAGCAGTTCCCTCAAACCTTCTTCAAGCTTCAATATCTCAGCAGCTTCTTCAAATTGCTGGATAGCTGAATCTAGAAACTCTTTACCACTTATACTCAATATCTCTCACATACTATTATTCCCTGATGTACTATTAATACTTAGAACCAAATTATGTAACTATAAATTATTTATGATGGTATTTACTAAATTACTTAATTCTTAATAACTCGTAGCAAGATCCTTGAATATGACTTTAACAGTGTAATGAACCATTATATTTTATTTTTATGTTGAGAGCAGCTCATGCTTAATGCACAGTATTTAAGGTTAATTCATGGATTTAATTTATTCCCCAACTAATTTCACTCCTGTTATCTTCGTAGCTTCTAGAGTTAAAGCTCTTAAATCTTCTTTTTCAAAATCAGTTACATGTGTTTTACCAGCTAATTGTGTCAGCGTTTTAAGTTCTTCCATAGTTGATTTTAAGAAGTTTTTCTATCTTGGAGTACGAGTTTAGATGTATCTCTGGTTCTCCGAAGGGATTTTGTTTAACGGTGACCCATTTTATCCTGACTCTTGTTCCTTCAGGGATCATTGAGATCTCTTGAGCTTTAGACCTCCATGCTACGCCCTGTATTGCTGTGTCTCCATCTTTGAGCCAGAACAAGATCTTCTCAACATTACCATACCTTGTCTCAACATTTACAATATTTGTCTTAGTGTATAGTATCCCTTCTATGATTACGTCTTCTAAAAGGTCTGACTTCTCCTCTATTATCTCTCTTAAACTTCTCAATCTATTTGGAATAGATATCTCCACAACTGGGTTCTCAATCTTCTTAATCATCTCTTTATCAATCGGTATTCTTCTGGAAGTTCTTATTTCGTCAATTAACCTATATGCTTCAATGTATTCCCCGGGCTTAACATC
>JAGDWP010000039.1 GCA_023269855.1 Nitrososphaerales archaeon
TGAATATTAATGGTTTTGAAGCATGGATATGGATAGCTATGGAGTCTAGATCTAGGAGGATTCTAGCTTTAGAGCTTAGCTGGACTAAGAACAGCTTCATAGCTTACAGATTCTTGAAAAATCTAAGAGATAAACATGGTGTAAGGGTAATCATAGCTGATGGTGCTCAATATTATATTCAGCCATGTATAAGTCTCGGTTTAAGAATACAAGTCGAGAGGAGAGGACTCCACAACTTAGTAGAGAGGCTTAGTAGAGAAGTAAAACGTAGACTCAAAGACTTCGACTTATACTTCCCATGTAGATGTATGAAGCCATTCAAACATGTGAAGGAATGGCTTGAAGCATGGAAGACATACTACAACCATGTAAGACACCATATGAGTCTAGGAAAGCCTCCATGTAGATATAGAAGCTTAGAACCCTATAATATGATATCCATAATAGAGGAGGTGATGCAGAAAGCTTAAGGTTACAGCACCACCCTACGTAGAGCTTGACATATATAGATCTAATGGGAGGCTGACGATCTTAGGTGAGACGAAAACTAGACTGGCCCCCAGACATATTAAAACCTTTGAGAGAAAATCGAGTAAGATAGGTGAACATGAACCAGAGCTGATGAAAGGTAAGGTCGTAAAGGTCATTTACACTATGTGGGCTCATCCAGAAGCAGTGGAGGAATGCGAGAGACGAAAGATATGGCTCAATACACCTAACAAAGAGCTAACTTCGCTAAATATTTAATTCGCTCAGGATTCAGCGCATATAAAGGAATCTATTCCGCACGAAAGTAATGTAGTCAAGCCTTTCGAGACCTGGAACAATTATAAAGAACCTATTTTTCGTTAACTTCGTAAAGTATTCAATGATGATTTGTACGCATATATAAGAGATAAGGTTGATGATATATTTATATGAAAACGACGCCAAGATAAATATAATTACGATGTTGAATGAGCAATTAAAACCTAGAAGAAGCCATGTTATCTCGGCCAACCCATATTTATTTGTAAAACCCTTATTAAGAAATATTTTCAAGGATGCTTGATATTTTAGTGGAGTTAGAGAGAATGAACCTGGATGAGAAAGATAAACTAATATTGAGAGAGCTTTGGATTGACTCAAGTCAGAGTGTTAGAGAAATAGCTGAAAAACTAGGTATGCCGAGAACCACGGTGCAGGAGAGAATTAACAAAATGAAGCGTGAAGGAGTTATAAAAAGATTCACGATAGAGATAGATCATTCTAAGCTGGGTAAATCTACGACAGCTTTCATTCTCGTCTCATTTATGCCGGGTCCCCAAGTCTCTCAAAAAGAGTTAGCTAAGAAGATCTCCGAGCTACCAGACGTTGAAGAAGTATACTTAATCACGGGTGAGTGGGATATAATAGTTAAAGTAAGGGGTTCATCTATACAAGAGATAGGAGACCTGGTGGTAGAAAAAATAAGGATGATGGATGGTGTAGCAAGAACAGTAACATGTGCTGCATTCTACACTGCAAAAGAATAACATAGCAGGTTAGAATTACAGATTCAGCTTATCTAGAATACCATCAACAATTCCTTCTAGCTGTTTCCTGAATCCGGGTACATTCTCTATTTTCTCTTTTACTGTTTTGAATTGCTCAAGCTCTGGATAATAAGATACTGTTCCTAGGACTTCCAATTGAAGTTTCTGTCCTATCTGAATTGGACTATACTCTCCAAACAAGTTAGCCATGTTTATGATGACCCCTAAAGTGTGAATGTTTTCAACCCTGAGATATTTTACGAGTCTACTGACTACGTTCAAGCTTAACTCTGAACCCGTAGTTACAACAGCCATACTTATCTTATCTCTAAAAAGCCTCTGGGTAAAAGTTAATTCATCACCCATTCCAGGTGGAAGATCAATAACCATGAAATCTAAGATGGGAAAGTTTAAGATTGAGAATAAATCGATCAAGAGGTCTATCTTTTCTTTCCCTGTTATTGGGAATGGCTTGTCTCCAAGCATGTATCCAATAGACATGACTCTCACATTGTTAGACACAGGTAACTCTATACCCCCTCTTCCACCCTTAAACTGTGCACCCACTGGGAACAGGTTTTGACTAGAAGGTCCATAGAAATCTAAGTCTATGTATGCTACATTATATCCCGTCTCTGAAAGAATATAAGATGCAGCTGATGAGATTACGCTCTTACCAACCCCGCCTTTCCCACTTCCAAACAATATGATATTCTCGGTGTTTTCCAGCTTCTTCTCGAGAAGACTCAGTCTCGGGTCAAACATTTAATCCACCACCGACAGCATCAGAATGTAATTTCATCATGATTCATCTCCTAGATAGACTTTCGAGATCTCTAATTCTTTTCCAGAAATTATTTCGATATCGACCTTCTTACACTTTGGACATTTCTGGTATCCAATGATTAGACTTGGTATAAAGTGGACTGGGGGCTCAAGTTCTCCTTCTTCAACTATATAATTTTCAATCTCAAGCATCTCATTAAGAATCTCTAATGCTTTATTCATACCCCATTCTTCTCCACAGTTTAAACATTTGAAGAATGCTTTCGAAACAACTATGTTGAATCTAGTCTCTTCAAGCCCCGAATCCTTAGAAAGTATGCTAAGCGCCTCCTTCAACACATCTATATTTAGGTCTCTAAGTTCTCCAACCCTCACTTCAACCTCTATAATCTTCTGATCTTTGAAAGATTCAAGTAAAGCTGTGACAATGCCTTCCGCAATACTCCACTCATGCATATATCATTCCTCAAAACACTCTAGATACGCTAAAATATATTGATTACCTACATCTCATATTTTGGAATAGTGTGATCGAGTTAGGTTAATCTAATACGGAGTATAGTTTACACATGTTGAAAGCCGTTAAGATAGTGGTTGTAGGCATAGTTCAAGGTGTTGGATTCAGACCCTTCATCTACCGAGTAGCTACGAAATCTAGAGTAAATGGGTATGTTAAGAATATTGGGGGAAGCGCAGTAGAGATACATATTGAGGGGAGAGAAGAAGATATTGAAAAATTTTTAGAGCTATTCAATAAAGAGAAACCTGATGCTGTTTACTTAGAAAATATTCAGTTGATTGATGTAGCCGTTGAAGGATATACTACATTCAGGATTCTTGAAAGTGATCCATTAACTCATAGGAGTTCAATAATTCCGCCTGACTTCTCAATATGCGATGATTGCTTAAAAGAAGTCTTAGACCCGTCGAGTAGATTTCATCTATACCCATTCCATTCATGTGCTTACTGTGGTCCAAGATACTCAATGATTGAGAAAATCCCATACGATAGAGAAAACACTAGTATGAGGGATTTCCCACTCTGTCCTAGGTGTCTAGAAGAGTATCATGACCCAAATAATGCTAGGAGATTCCATGCACAAGGAATAAGCTGTCTAGAATGTGGTCCAAGGATAACTCTCTACACAAGAGACTATGAATACGTTATTGATGGATATAGGGCGGTAGAGTATGCTGGAAGACTAATCAATGAAGGATACATTGTAGCTGTTAAAGGATTAGGTGGATATCATATAGCTGCTTCAGCTACATTGGACGATGTCTTGAAACGCTTAAGAGAAAGGAAAAAGAGACCTTCTAAGCCTTTCGCAGTTATGGTTCTAGACATTGAAACTGCCTCTAAACTAGTAAAATTGAGTAGTGAAGCAATTGAGATATTGAGATCTAGAGAGAAACCAATAGTATTGTTGGATGTTTGTGAAGATGCGAAGATATCCCGACTAGTTGCTCCGGGTCTGAAACAATTAGGGATCTTTCTCCCCTACACCTCCCTTCATTATCTTCTGCTAAAGAATACTTATGATAAATTTGCTGTTATGACTAGTGGTAACCCTCAGGGAGAACCAATGTGTATTGATGAGGAATGTGCAAAGAATAAATTATCAAACTTTGTAGATTACTTCCTAGTACATAACAGGAGAATAGTTAACAGAGTAGACGACAGTGTTGTAAGATTTACTCGTGGAAGAATATCTATCTTGAGGAGGAGTAGAGGCTATGCACCTATGTGGAGTACTCTGCCTATAAAGCTAGAGAAGCCTATAATAGCTTTTGGAGCGATGCTTCAAAGTGCAGGAGCAGTCGGATTCGATGACAAAGTCGTGTTAACCCAGTATATTGGAGACGTCGATGAATATTACTGCTTTAGAGATTTAGAACGCTATCTTAAATTCCTTATAGATAATTACAGAATAGATGTAGCTTCTTCAATTATTGCAGCAGACATGCATCCGAGATATCCTTCAACAATACTTGCTGAAGAATGGGCTAAAAATTACAATACTGAGATCTACAAAGTTCAACATCACTGGGCACATATAGCCTCAGTAATGGCTGAATACGGTTTACAGGAAGAAGTATTAGGAATAGCTGTAGATGGTGTAGGATACGGGTTAGATAAAACAATATGGGGTGGAGAAGTACTAAGAGTAAGCTATGAAGAGTTTGAAAGAGTTGGGCATCTTGAACTCCAGCCGATGCCTGGTGGAGACCTAGCTGTTAAGTATCCTGCAAGGATGCTAACAGGCATATTGAGCAAAAAGCTCGACAAAGACGAATTAATAGATATATTAAGGAAGCTTAAGATAATTCAGAGAGGATTCCCTAGAGGTGAAAAAGAAGTTCAACTGGTTCTTGAACAGATCTATCATTCTCCTATGACTTCGAGTACTGGGAGAGTTCTAGATGCTGCTTCAGCTCTGCTAGGAATATGTTTTGAGAAGACTTACGAAGGTGAACCTGCTATAAGACTTGAAGCTGCATCAGAGAAATGTTACGAAGCATTCGATGTCAAGATACATTACTCGGAGAAAGCTGTTTTAGATACGACCTCGATAATTATGAATGCTTTAGAAATGTTGCTAGAAGGAGTAGATACGGGTAAGATAGCATACATTATTCAGAAAACGATTGGATACGGTTTAGGCTTGATATCAATTAAGACAGCTAGAAGAAGACATAGATACTTATTGCTGTCTGGTGGCGCAGCGGTTAATGAGTACATTGTAGAAGGTGTAGAAGAAGCAGTTAAAGAATCTAGCCTGGAACTTCTCCTACCTAGAAAGTATCCAGCGAATGATGGTGGAATAGCGCTAGGTCAAGTAGCGATTGCAGCTCATCAACACTCTTAGCTAAGAAAAGTATACTTTTTAGAAGATCAATTCAGTAGACCTCAGAGCTATACAGCTTTTTAAGAACCTCGTCTCCGACAACGCTTTCAGAAAATTTACTCGGTTTTCTTAATCCTCTATTTATTGCAGCTTCAGCTATCTCAGATCCGAGCTCTGCTATTCTTACTAAACCGAATACTATGACTCCTATCATCGGACCACATGGTTGACATTGGACATACTCTACTAATTTATGCATTATTCGTGAATCTCTATCTTGATATGTTTCTTTGTATTGGAGGATTACATTGTTAGCTTCCTCTACGTCTCCGGTGAATAGGGAGTTGATAGCATTAAAACATATCGTATGTGATAGGTTACTCATTTCTACTAGGTAGCTTAATGCTTCTTCTTGTATGTAGTTTTTATTCGGCTCTAGATACTCAATGTATTTAGACATATTCTCTATCCAATCACCTATCCTCTCTAGATTCTGTGAGACAAGCCTATACAGTATGAGGTCACGGGAATCCTCTATACCTATTGTTGAATAGAGTTCCTTGTTGGTTTGAGCAATAGTTAGCAGACGTGAGATGAGTAGATGCATCTTATCAGCTTCAGGCTCTCTTAAAACAATCTGTCTAGCTAAGCTTGAATTTAGCTCTCTTAATGCATCAGATAATTCTTTATGCATTGTTGAGACTATAATGTATAATCTTCTAAGGAGCACTTGTACTGGAAATGATGATGGCTCAACCATGCATTGAAGTATTACTTGGAGAGGAGTCTCCTCGATGATTGCAACTCCTATAAGTTTTCCAACTGCTCTTTTTATCGCTTCTAGATGACTTACTTTAAAACTAGTTGAAGAAACTATTCTTAAAACATCGTATCCGAGAATATAGTTACCTATGATCAATCTCTCTAGAAGTGATGGGTCTCCACATTGATCAGAGTATATTACAACTTCTTGTCTCTGTTTTTCTTTCTCAACAATTGTGCTCGGTCTAAGTCTCAATGATCCATCGTCTTCAAAACTAAAAACTAGAGCATCACCTTTTTTCAACCCCATCTCCTTAATCCATTGATTGGGTAAAGTAATCGAAAGAGTGTTGTGACCAACTTTCTGCAATCTTCTAACTATCATCACATAAAAATATATACTCATCAATATTTAAGGTTACTATTTATATACTAAAAAATACACCTAATCGCCCCCTATAGTATATACAATCACTTCCTATTCGAGAAAGAATGGTATATACTATGTTTATAAAAAATACGAAAGGTATATACAACCCAGCGACTTTACTCTAATACGGTGTATAATGGTGCTAGGGTCAGGATACGATGGGCGAGAAGTCTTATCGAAAATTGAGGATAGGTGGAAGACATTGGCGGACTTTATTGTCGATTTAAAGAAGAAGAATGTAAATGTTCCATCTAAAATAGTAACTGCTTTAACATGCTGTAAGTCTCTTATAAATCATTGTAAATATCATATAAACAATAGGAGCGAATCGATTGAATTTCAAAGAATTATAACTCAATTGACAAGAGATGTCTTGGACATCGAAAGTAGCTTGATAATAATTGCAGCTGATAGACTGGGAGAAAAGTATGCGCTAGAATGGAGTATGAAACTGGAGGAGAAACCTCCTGGTATAAAAGAGAGGATAGAGGTGGATGCTATTGATCAATCAGAATGAATTATTGGCTGAAGGTAACCACGTAATCCGTACAGCTATCGAGAAATGTATACAGTGTGGTACGTGCTCAGCATCATGCCCGCTCAGCCAATATATGGACTACACCCCTAGACAGATAGTAACACTTGTTAGAGAAGGTTTGATACATGAAGCTTTAAAGACGAAGACTATATGGCTATGCTCAACATGCTATCTCTGCGCTGTACGTTGCCCAGCAAAAATAAACATTGGAGAATTCATGACGGTCTTAAAGAGGTTTACTTTAAAGAATGGATACTCCGATAACCTACTATATCCAAAGCTAATGAGAACATATGTTGAATACGTTGATAAGTATGGTAGAATATCTGAACCCCGCCTCATGATAAAATTCTCTCTAAAGATTAACCCGTTCAAGCTACTCAAGATGCTGCCGCTCTCAATGAAATTACTAAGAGATGGAGTACTATCATTCTCACTTGAAAGAGTACAGAATCTACATGAAGTTAAAGCATAGATAAAGTAGGGGCGATAAACATGATTGGAAGAAATCTAAGTTACTATCCAGGTTGCTCTTGCTCTAAATATGGTACGGGAAGATATTATGGTTCTTCTTCTATAGCTGTATTAAAAGCGCTAGGCGTAGACATCAAAGAGATAGAAGATTGGAATTGCTGCGGCTCTAACTTGTATAGAGTTATAGACGAGAAGAGAGCATATCTACTAGGAGTAAGAAATATCGCTAAAGCATTAGAGATGAATCTGCCTGAAATACTCGTCTTATGCCCAGCCTGCTTCTTATCATTAAATAGAACGTTAACCGAGGTCTCAACAAACAAGGAACTCAAGAATGAATTGAAAGAGAAATACAATGTGATTGGTAGTCCATTATTCTCGAAGTTACGCATCCGCCACATAATAGATTTCTTAGTAAATGATATTGGAGAAGAAGCTGTCAAGAATAGAGTTGAGAAAAAATTAGAAGGATTGAAGATTGCTGCATATTATGGTTGCCAAATAACTAGACCATACGGTTACTTTGATGATCCAGAATTCCCCACATCTCTTGAGAGAATTATTTCATGGATAGGTGGTCAGCCAGTAGAATCATCTTTAAAGACTAAATGCTGTGGAGGAATGTTAATGTTAACAAATGAAAAAGAAGTATTAAACGTAATTGAGAAGATATTAAAATCATATGCTAAGGTCGGGGCGGAATTCATAGTAACAGCATGTCCTCTATGCCATCTAAACTTAGAAATTGCAAAAACAAGATTAAGTGAAAAAGCTGGATTAGATAAAGACATACCCATAATCTACTTTACACAGTTAATTGGTTTTTCATTTAATATTCCAATCGAAGAGCTAGGTATCAGTAAAGCTGTCGCAGAAAGACTAGATAGAAAGATAGCTTTAACCGTTGCTGCTAGAGGTGAAGTGAATGGATAGGAAAGTTGGAGTATACATATGCCATTGTGGACTAAACATTGCTTCAACAGTTGATGTTAATAAACTTACAGAGTTTGCACAGAGTTTAGAGGGAGTAGTTATAGCTCGAAACTATCCATACATGTGTTCTGATCCAGGTCAAGAACTAATCAGGAAAGATATTAAAGAGTATGGATTAACAAATGTAGTTGTCGCAGCTTGCTCTCCCACAATGCATGGCTCAACATTTATGAAAGTATGTGAAGAAGCAGGTTTAAACCCCTACATGTTCCACATGGTTAACATACGGGAACATGTTTCATGGGTTACAGATAATGTGGAGAAAGCAACTGAGAAAGCTAAACTACTTCTCGCAGCAGCTGTAAATAGAGTAAAGCTTCATGAACCGTTGAACAGAATCCACGTTCCCATAATCCAGTCTGTACTAGTTGTTGGAGGTGGAATAACGGGTATTGAAACTTCTCTAAAATTAGCGAATTCAGGTAAGAAAGTATACTTAGTTGAACGAGAACCCTCGATAGGGGGTAGGATGGCGCAGCTTGAGAAGACTTTCCCAACCCTCGATTGTGCATCATGCATCTTGACACCGAAAATGGTTGATGTAGCATCTCACCCGAATATTACAATCTTAGCGTATAGTGAGATTAAAGAAGTGTCTGGATACATTGGAAATTACAAAGTTAAGATAGTTAAGAAACCACGATACGTTGATGAAAACAAGTGTATAGGATGTGGATTATGCGCTACTAAGTGCCCCTCAAAAGTTTTAGATGAATTTAATATGGGTTTAAGCTATAGGAAAGCCATATACATACCCTTCCCACAAGCAGTACCTAGAAAATACACAATAGATAGAGAGCATTGCCTCTACTTTACAAAGGGAATATGCCGAGTATGTGAAAAATTCTGCCCAACAAAAGCAATAAACTTTGAACAGAAACCTGAGGAGATAACATTAGATGTTGGAGCAGTTATTCTTGCAACAGGATATGATGTATTCGACCCATCCGTTATAAAACGTTATGGATATGGAAGATACAAGAACGTGTATACTGGGCTTGAAGTTGAAAGACTTACGAGTGCTTCTGGTCCAACAAATGGACGGATAATCTTGAGAGATGGTAGGACCCCATCAACTATAGTAATCATACATTGCGTTGGATCTAGAGACGAAAACTATCATACATATTGTTCGAGAGTTTGCTGTATGTATGCAATGAAGCTTGCTCACTTAATAAAAGAAAGAGTTCCTAACTCGACAATCTATGAACTCTATATTGATATAAGAGCGCATGGTAAAGGCTACGAAGAATTCTATAGGAGAGTACAGGAAGAAGGAGTGATATTTATTAGGGGTAAAGCAGCTGAGGTTACAGAATCTGAAGACGGTAAACTAATTGTAACATTTGAAGATACACTGCTTGGAAGAGTACAGCAGATAGAAGCAGACATGGTTATCTTAGCCACAGCTTTAGAACCTAGAAAAGATGCAAAAGAGCTTGCCCGGATCTTCAATATTCCCCTCGATAAGAATGGGTTCTTCTTAGAGAAACATCCAAAACTTGCACCTTTCTCCACTGTTAATAGAGGAGTATTCGTAGCAGGAGCATGCCAAGGACCTAAAGACATACCTGACTCAGTAGCTCAAGGAGCTGCAGCTGCAGCTGAAGCATTATCCCTACTTAGTAAAGGAATGGTAGAAGCTGAGCCTGTGATAGCTGAAGTCAATAAGAGTCTATGCTCAGGATGTAGAATATGTATATCAGTATGCCCGTATGGTGCAGCATTGTTTGATAAAGAGACTAAGACTGCAATCGTACAAGAAGTATTATGTCAAGGATGTGGAACCTGTGTTGCTTCATGCCCTTCGGGAGCTAGAACACTTAAGCAGAGAGGATTCATGGATAACCAGATACTGGCTGAAATAGAAGCTATACTACCAAAAAGAACGATAACGATGACAACAGCTATTGCTGAAGCATAAACCCCCTCTAAATTTCTATTTTCTAGTATCTTCAATAGTTACAGCTGTAAAGGTTAAGAACTCTTATTAAGTAAATAGAATGTTAGATATAGTGCATGACTGAGGTTTATGGTATACTGGTTGGAGCATACTCTCGAAGCGAGTACTTGATTAAATCCTTTAGAGAATATTTCAAGGGTAAGCTTAAGGAAGAAGAATTAAAGAAGAGGATCTTAGAAGAAGCTAAGAATATAATTCAACTCCAGTCCGAGGCTGGCTTTAGATATATTGTAGATGGAATGCTTGAATGGCATGACCTCCTCCGACCTATCGCTGGAAATCTTCTAGGAGTAGAAATAGATGGACTAGCAAGATGGTTTGATAATAATGCATTCTACAAAAAACCAATAATAACAGGAGAGATCCATAAGAAAAACAGCATTCTCTCAGGATACATTTATCCAGACTTAGTAGATCCGGGAAAATGGAAGCTGATACTACCTGAACCATACACCTTCATATCTCTCTCAGAGAATAAGAGCAAGTTTAAGCAGGATGAACTACTCTTCCAGTATGCTGAAGCTCTTAACCAAGAATTACTAGAGCTTCAAGCAAAGTATGATATTGGTCAAATCCAGCTCAGCGGCCCCTCCCTTGTATGGCGTAAACATGAGAGAGATACTCTAGAATCTGTAGGAGACGCTATAATGGAAATGCTTAAAGGAGTTTCTGCTGAAAAGATGATATACCTATATTTCGGTAATGGATTAAATGCTCTACCAGCAGTCTTAGACTATGAAGTCGATGTAGTGGGATTCGACCTAACATACACAAATCTGAATCTACTAGCTGAATATGATATAGAAAAAATAGCATTAGGAATAGTAGATGGGAGGAACAGTCTCATAGAAGACGTTGAGATACTAGCTAAGAAGATTGATAAATATCTTGATAAGAGAGAACCTGAAACATTATATGTTACTCCAAGCTGTGAGCTAGAGTTTCTACCAGTAAACATTGCGAATGAGAAAATTAAGTTAATTGAGAAGATAGTAGCGAGGGTGGGTGGTGAAAGCTGAAGCTTTTCCCAACACAAGAAGTAGGGAGTCTTTCACGTGCACCATTCTTAAAGAAGATTACAGCTAAAACCATTGAGGAAACCGTAAAGTGGGGGAAGCTACTCCAAGTAGAAGATCTGGATCAACTCCTCTCCATACTAAGCAAGAGTAAACTGGGCCAAGAAGACATTACAACTCTATATGATTATGCTTCACTATTCGCTATAAGATTCTTCGAGTCTGCGGGTTTAGACGTTGTATGGGATGGTGAACAGAAACGGATTGAAATGTATGAGCATCCTTTAACATATGTAGAAGGATTCAAGTTTCTAGGAATAGTAAAAGTCTGGGATGCTGAATTCTATAGAAAGGGAGCCTTCATAGATTCTCCGAGACTAATTAAACCATATCACTTAGAAGAATTCTTATTTGTAAAATCTAAAGCTAGGAAAGAAGTAAAAATCCCCTTGACAGGAGCATATACTTTAGCTGATTGGTCTTTTGATGAATACTATATAAGGAAATACATTGATTTAGACGATCCCCTGCATGCTAGATCAAAAGCAAAAGAAGAAATGGTTCTAGATATAGCTAAGAAGATTATTAGACCTAATATTGTAAGCTTAGTTGAAGCTGGAGCTAACAGAATACAGATAGACGAGCCCGCTGTAACGAGTAAGCCTTGGGAAGTACCACTAATGATTGAAGCATTAAATGAATCTATAAAAGGAGTAAACGTCAAAGTAACACTCCACGTCTGCTATAGCGATTATACAAAGCTTTTCCCATACATTGCTGAAGCAAAAATCCATCAGATATCAATTGAATGTGCAAACAGAGACAGTAGAGAATTAGGATTATCAGATGAAGTAAGAATAGGGTACAGTATCTTAGAATACTTTAGAGAGTATGCTGAATGGCTTGAAGTAGCTCCAGGAGTAATAGATGTACATACAGACTTCATTGAGCCTCCTGAACTAATTAGAGATAGGTTAAATTATTCTGCTAAGAAACACGGAGATGAATCAAAGATTATTGCATGCAACGATTGCGGTCTAAGAACTAGAAGCTGGGAAGTAGCATACCAGAAAGAAAAGAACCTCGTTAAAGGAGCATCATTGACTAGAGACCTCTACTCCTAAAACATACCAAATATCTACTTGCCTGGATAAATAGTATTCGAATAACTTTTTCTATCTCTATAAAACTGTGAATATATGTGGGAACAGAGTTTTTCTCAATAGATTATTGTTTGAGCGGAGTTATGCTCTAGCTTCTCTCCTGGATACTCCTACTGCCGTACCAACTCTTCCAGTTGTCCTTGTTCTCTGTCCTCTTACTTTTAATCCTAATGAATGCCTAATTCCACGCCATGATTTAATCATCATCTCTTTCCTAATGTCTTCTCTAATAGTGAATACCAAGTCTGAACCATATAATTGGAGGTCTTTCCCAGAAACGGGGTCCTTTCTCCTATTCAGCATCCATGGTGGAATACCATGTTTAAGAGGGTCTTTCGCAACTTCTTCTAGTCTCTGGAGCTCATGCTCTGTTAAGAAGCCAAGTCTCTTCTCAGTATCTACTTTTGCCGCTCTAGCTATAGCATACCCCAACATAACACCTATTCCTTTAACTCTAGCTAAAGCATAAGGTATCTTCAAGGAACCATCCAAGTCTGTTCCAAGAAACCTCACAATATGCCTATACTCTCTCGACGACATTCAAAATACAGCTGAAGAAACCATTTAATAACTCTTTCTCTATTCTGCCTAGGGGGCTTGTCAACTTAAGCATCTTATCAAACTTCTTATCGTATTGTATATGTTCATGTATGCGTTTAGGAATGTTATTATAGTTTTTATAGTTGTTTTGTAGGGGAAGTTGTTGTAGAATCTTTTAAGTCTCTGTTTAAGCTTTGCGAAACCATGATTCTACAATGTTTCTCTGCCCGCCACTTATCTCATATTTGTCCACAGGAACGATATTCTCCATCTCAAGATGTTTAAGCCCCTCCCTAGCTCTCTTATTCCATATGATACACTTGTCAGGATGAACAAGCGTTAGCAGTTCAGTAATAGAGGCTGGTCCTAATCCTCTAACGTTCTGTCTGAAGTTATCGTATCTCTCTGATATAGGCTTATCAGCCCATAAAAGCTCCTTAAGCTGGCTTTTAATAAAGCCCCAATCATTATTATTAAGTTCAAGTAATCTTTCCATAGGCTTACCCTTATCAGCCCACATTTCATTAGCCCATAAGTCTCCAAGAAGTTTTTCGAAATCCTCTTTTGTTAAGTCATCAATCTTATCCTTAGAAAGAAAACTTATGTACCTCTTAAGCCTACTTTTACGATCTTCATACTCAGCCCTTCCAAGAGGACTCTTAAGATACTCACGCCAACTTTTAGATAATTCCTTTATCTTAGCGGCATGACCATTACTTAAAACCACACTCATTTCTCTTTCCTCCAAAATATGTGAATCCTTCCAGAGTTCCTGTACCGTATATTTAGCTTAATCGATGCGAATACCATTGAGACCGAGATTGTTTTAGAATATTTAAGGGTTTATCGTTTATTGCCCTGTGGCCTAATTCTTAGGGCTTGATACTCTTGTCTCATGCTTAGGTCTTGTTTCTCTATGATGTTACTGTGTTTAAGAGTATATTGTATATGTATGCTTTAGTTATTAGTTCTAAATCTATCCATCTGAGTTTTCTTGAGAGTAGGTGTTCTCCGAAGAGGGTTTAGAAGACTAGCCCTAAGATGGAAGAGGCTAGCATCAACATTCCTAGACTTCATACAGCTAGCATGCATAATAATATACCTAAGAATTTTCAGATGAGTTCGATGATAAATCTTAAACTTTCTAATCTTTAGTAACCTCTTGACTTTACTCGCCATTTAATAAACATTCAGGAAAAAATCTGGTTTAAACTTCTATCATGAAAACCATCTAGATCCTCGCTATACTCGATCATCTTTTCCAATCACATTATTTTCTACAAATGTTAAGATTATTTTAAATATAATTACTTAAATACTGGATGTTGTATCTATATTTGCGGGAACATGCCCATACAAGGAATTGAATGGATAATTGTAGCAGTTATAGTTTTAGTCCTATTCTTATGGGGTCCTGAGAAGCTTCCTAAGTTAGCTCGATCGATTGGTCAAGCAAAGAAAGAGTTCGAGAAAGCTTCTAAAGGAGTAGAGGAAGAAATAAAGCAATTCGAGACGGGGTTGAAGTCTCCATCTTATCCAGAATCATATAGACCTGTCTCAACTCCTCAGTCTCCATCTTCTGATGATAAATTACTGGAGATAGCTAGGTCTCTTGGCATTCAGACTGAGGGTAAGACGAGAGATCAAATAGCTCAAGAAATAATTGAGAAGACTAAGAAGCCTCAAACAGCTTCGTAGAAGTGGTCTAGAATGTCCATACAAGGAATTGAATGGATCATAGTAGGCATTATTATATTGGTAATTCTCTTGAAACCGAATATAATTGTGAATTTCGCCCGTGGAATAGGAAAGATGGTTAAAGAATTCAAATCTGGTTCTCAGCAAGATGAGAGGGAGAGGATAGAGAAGATTGCTAGAGAACTTGGAATAAACCCTGAAGGAAAAAGTAATGAAGAATTACTTGAAGAGATAAAGACTAGACTAAATACTATCAAAACATAAATGCAGTATACTTTAAGACTCCGATTATAACCTAGAGAGCATTTATTTAGGAGTTAATGCAAATCTATGGGAGAGATCGATAAATAGACTATCGATATTGTGAGGGATTCGATTTGAAGGAACGAGTTAACATGAAAGAGATGACGCTTCTAGAGCATCTAAAGGAACTTAAGGATAGAGTTAAAGTAAGCTTGATAGCTGTAATAATATCGACTCTCGCTATGCTTGTTTTCCCTGCAGAATTCAGTTTAAGCTGGGAATTCATCTATGCCTATAAGCCCCTCATCTCCGTAATCCTAGACATCATCCGGGAACAGGTTATCCCTGAAGGAATGATCCTGATAGGTTTAACCATAACCAAACCTCTCGAACTATACTTCATAGCTTCACTAGTCTTCGGCTTAATCTTTAGTAGCCCTGTAATAGGATATGAGATATACAAGTATGTTGACCCTGCACTCTACCCGCATGAGAGAAGAATGATATATCCTTTCCTAACAGCTTTCATAGGATTATTTACAGCAGGAGTATTTTTCGGTTACCTAGTACTTGCACCTTTCACTTTCAGAGCTATGAAGATCTTCTTCGACTTAGTTGGTGCAGCACCCTATGTCGACATCATGGATTTCTATAATACAGTCTTCATAGTAGTTATCGCTACTGGAGCAGTATTTACAACTCCCGTAATCTTAGTCCTACTTGTCAGAGTTGGTCTGTTAAGTACAAAGACTATAACCAGAAATAGGAAGTGGATATATGGTATAGGATATGTTGTCGCTGCGATTATAACGCCTGATGGAGGATTATTTACAAACGTTCTTCTACTCGCAGTATTCGTAGGATTGATTGAGGGTGCAGTGCTCGTCGCTAAGAGGTATGAGAAAGAGAGGGAAAAGAGGGAAAGAGAAGAATATTCTGAAGAAAGTGAAGCGTCTAGGAAGAAGGAGCAGGATGTGTGTAAGTATTGTGGTGAACCTTTGAGAGGTAGGATATTCTGCCCAGCATGCGGTAAATCTCAAATCTAGAAAATGATAAGCATGTTCGCTATATGTGTAACTGTATTGTGGATTCCATGAATAATGATAGCTGACAATATGCTACTATCTCTAGCTATTATCCATCCAGCTGCTAGACCAACTAGAAATGGTGAAATCACATTCCAGGGATCTAAATGGGAAAACGTGAAGATCAATGCTGACAATAGTACCCCTGCTCTAATCCCTAAGAGACTGACCATGGGTTTAAGAAGGATCCATCTAAAAAGTAATTCTTCTACAGGAGCAACCAGTAACCACGTCATTAATAATGCTATTAAGAGTTCATTTAGATTCGATGGAGTAAGACTTCTAATCTTCTCAATATACCAGGTTGGAGGAGGATAATATATGTCTACTATAGATGTTAGGATACTGCTTGTAATCCATACGATTAAAGCTATCGGTAGAGTATACCGTATTCTAAGATACTTTAACGTCTTCAACATGTTTGTCAGGACATCTCTCCTAACAATTAAGTAGATTATGGATGGGGTAGCTAATGCTAACATATTAACGATTGTTGAATACACATATCCTTGAACCTTAATGAACCCAGTTGATAATAATAAAGCCATTGAGAGAATCCATACAGATAACGCTTCCAGAACTCTATTCTTCAGCAATTACCTCTTTCACCTTCTTAATCGTACCAGCAACCTTAATTATCTTAAGATGAACTGGTTCTCCATCCAGTCTCCTAATAGAAGAGAGTGATAAGATTACTTTATAGACAGAGTTATGGGAGCATTCTATAATAAACTTGTTATCGATTTTCTTAATCACTCTCAAGTTAGCTTCAATTAAACCGAATTCACCGAATAATTCTAGATAGCTTTTTTCGATAAGCTTCTTGAATACTTCTAATGATAGTTCAGAAGGTGCTTCAACGATTATGTATCTCTTCTTTCTTTTAACCAATTTTTAATACACCTTTTGCAATATAGTTTGGAGATAGCTTAAGCTTGTTTCTCTCAATTATACTCCATGGAATAGTAGATACAGAATCTAAAGCTGTCTTTCTCTCTATTCCGAGAACTTGCAGTATAGAAGCTAACTCGTGAGGACTGCAGAGCTCATAGGGTTTAGAAGCATAAGAAGAAACAATAATGCTTGTCTTACTAGATAAGTAATTAATGACTTCATTGGCAACTCTTATGAAGTCTCTCCTAGCAGCTTCATCTATAAACCATTTAAAAGGCAGCTCAATAGAATTACTGATAAGTGATGCAACACCTTTATCGATTCTAAACATTTTACCTGGAGGTAGAATTAATGAATCAACTCTACTATCTCTCGCAGCTGTTAAAGCAACCTCCAAGTTATTACATATTACCGAGATTACTTCGTAGCCGCCTCTAAACTTTCTTAGATTCTTAAGGAGGCTCATCCTATCTTCAGGCTCTAAAACAAGCTTTCTATAAATTATCACCTCATAAGTTTCACCTAGCTTCTTGAATTCTTCATATATGCTATCGCTGGTTGAAGATGCAACTACGCTCTTGAATCCAAGCTTCTTTACTTCTAAAAGTATTTCAGATAGATCCTCTTCTCCTGTTAAATGTATCCAGAAATCAATGAATTTTCTCGCCACCATCCATCCCCGCAACTGTGAACTACGTCTTTTCTAGAAGATATTAACTTAAACATTTTGTTTTCTAGGTTACTGAATTATGTTAAGTAAATTGTTTGCCAGCTTCTCAACTTCTCCTCTTATGGCTGCTTCTATCCTGATAGAGTCTTTATTAGAGAGCCTCAATATATTATTATAGGCTGCCTGCTTATCTAAGCGGATATAGAGTTTTCCACCATGCTTCCCTCTCTCTAAACAATTCTGAATAACGTCGATTCTCTCATACTCTGAGAGCATGGAGAAGACTCTTCTTACAATCTGCATAGGTGTTTCAGGATCTGATGTCTCAAACTTGATCATCAATATTGGATCTCCATAGTAGCCCTTCAAAGCATTAGTAGTAATCTTCATCTTATCCATCATCTCTATCCCAACAACATTCTCTACAGCCTTCATTACTTTCTCCTCATCCTCAGTAGCATGACATAGAACCTGTATCAACAACTTCTCAATACGCATATCCAACATAGATCTAACCACTGACTCAGTATTAACACTTAATACATGGGTAAAAATGGAAACCTATCTGCTATATTTTATCGACATACTGAGTATTCTCTTGATTAATTTTTCGTATAAGAACGTTTTTCATAGACTTGGAGTGGCTAATAATTTTATATTTATGGATTAAAAATTCTTAACTGATTAATGTGAAGGATGCGAAGCTATGGAGGAATATAGATAAGGCTGTAGAGTGTGAAGTATGTGAAAGAAGATGTAGGTTAACTATAGGTAATAGAGGAGTATGTAGGAACTATGCAAATATTGATGCTAAGCTAGTGCATGTTGGCTATGGATTGATAAGCGCTATAGAGAGTAGACCGATAGAGATTAAACCATTCTTCCACTACTGGCCGAATAGTACATCCTTAACATTCTCGGGATATTCATGTAATTTCTATTGTCCATGGTGCCAGAATCATCATCTAAGCTTCACAAACCCTCCTGAAGATGCTAAAAGAATACCTCCCCACGAACTAGTTGAGAAAGCTCTTAAAAATAGAGATGAAGGACTATGTTCAAGCTTTAATGAACCTGCTACACTCTTCGATTACTTACTGGATTTATTTAGTCTTGGAAGAAAATTCAACCTCTATGGATCGATTGTAACAAATGGTTACTTTACCTCTCGATCGATTCAAGAATTAATAGATAGTGGTGTAGACGGGTTTAGCATAGATATTAAAGGGTGTCCTGAGGCACGCAAGGCCATTGCCTCCATAGATCACTCGAAGATCTTCTCTAATGCTAGGAGAATAATTGATCTAGGAGGACATGTAGAGATGGTCTACCTAGTTGTTACAGGTTTTAATGATTTTGAGGAATGCGTAGACTGGATACTCAGCAAACATTTAGACATATTAGGGGCAGATGTTCCATTGCATGTGAATCGTTATTATCCAGCCAATGTCTGGCGAGCTCCTCCAACATCTCTGACTACTCTATTGTTGATTAAAGAGAAAGCTGAAAAGCTTGGTTTAAATTATGTGTATGTAGGAAATGTAGGAATGGAAGGGTTAGAAGATACTAAATGCCCAAGATGTAGTAAAGTCTTAATCTCTAGAAAAAATTATAGAGTAACATATTTTAGGCTTGACGAGGATAAGTGTCCCAGATGCGGTCAAAAAATACTGATAAGAGGGAAATACATCCCCGAAAAAATGTATTCATTCTTCTGAGAATTAGAGACTAGCTTACCACTATTGATGAGGATGTCAGGCTTGAAGTTTCCCATTATTGTATGCTAATGCAGTGGTGAAATATTGATAAATGGAAAATAGCTTACAACGAGTTTGCTGAAGCCTCAGCTAATCTCTATATAAACTATGTCTAAAGGTTGATTGATCAATATTTGAGAATTGTGCGGTGTGATCTAATCATAGAAGTTAAATAAGAGTCGGTGGAATAATGGTGAGGAGACTACGAGATGTCGATTTACAGTAAGCTAAATGAGCTTTGGAGAGAAAAGCCTGAAGAATTGAAAACGTTGATGAGGGAAAGAATGATTAAATGGAGAAGGCAGCCTGCAGTTGTTAGAGTTGAGAAACCTCTAAGACTTGACAGAGCACGTCAACTCGGTTATAAAGCTAAGCAAGGCTTCGTAGTCGTTAGAGTAAGGGTTAGGAGGGGTGGCTTCCAGAAGCCTAGACCCCGAGCGGGTAGGAGACCGAAAGCTATCGGAGTTGTTAAACACAAAGTTAACGTAACAATGAAAGAAGAAGCAATAAACCATGCTGTTAAGAAGTATCCAAATCTCTACCCGCTTGGAGCATACTGGGTTGCTGAGGACGGTCTCTACAAATGGTTTGAAGTAATCATGGTGGACCCTCATCACCCATCGATAAGAAATGATAAAGATATACAACTACCGAATACATTAACGAGAAGAATTGAGAAAAAAGAAGAGAAAGAGAAGAAAAGGGCAAGGAAAACTAAGAGTACCTTAACTAAGGAATAAGAAGATAAATAATGTGCTTTATGATTGAATCCTTACTTTTTGTTTAGTTTTTCAGCTATTTCTTTTGCTTTCCTTGTTGCAGCTTCGACCGCCCTCATTATAGCTGTCCTGATCCCTCCCTCTTCTAGATAATATATCCCCTCAATCGTTTTCTTTAATTAATCTCCTACCAAGATACTACTCTCAACACATCCGAAAATAACAGATTGAATACTAAAATTTTTAAATACCCATTCACAATCTATAAGTTGGAAAGTAAATTATCCCTGCCCGGGTGGCCGAGTGGTTTAGGCGGCGGGCTGCAGACCCGCTACACGGAGGTTCGAACCCCTCCCCGGGCTAATTTCATTCATCTTCGATGTAATTTTAAATAGGAAAAAGAATGGTGGGGGTTGAGGGCTTTCATCAGTCTCTCCATCTTCCTCTTAATAGTGAATCCTATGAGTTCAGCGAACCTCCGTCTAGAATTTGCTAGAACATAGAGACAATAAACATTTTTATCTACATAGTATGTTTTCCTCTTCTTTCTATCGTAGATCGGTTTACCCTTCTTAACATTTAAATGCGGTCCTGTTACTTCTATATTCAACTTCAGCAGCAATTCCTTGACATAGTTAAGAAGTCTTAAATCTGTATTGTAAACATAGATACATCCGTTCTTATTTACGCTTCCTTCACTATCGAAGAATGCTCTAAGAAACGATGTTATAGTCTCTACATTATACTCAATGTAGTATCTTAGTCTATCAATGTCTAATGGCTTCTTCAATAATTCACATAATGTTTTTGAATATCCTTCAACAATGTAGAGTCCATCTCTTCGTTTTCCAATCCATGGTTTAGATCCTGTAACGACTTCGAGGCATCTAGCAAACTCCA
>JAGDWP010000083.1 GCA_023269855.1 Nitrososphaerales archaeon
CATTAATCGGTTTCGCATTGTATAACAAGTATCCTTCAAAGGTTTTCGTAGGCAAATCTGGAAAAACAGTATAGATTAACTGGATGTCTATTAACGCCTGCCTAAGCTTCTTCTTTTAACTCTATGTTTTACAACTCTAAGATAATCGCGATTCGTGACGCTAGGTATTGTTATCAGCATCATATTCAACCTTCCGCATAGTATTGTTTGATAGTAGGTCTGATAAGGCTTTGAACATTTCAGAAACGCTATCGCCTACATAATCATAACGGTATTCAACATATTCCTGAAACTCACTATCGGTAAGATACCCAATCAGTATATAATTGTAGCTATCATTCAGTAAAAACAAGCCCTATTCCTGCTCTTCCCATTTGACGTTAATCTAAGAACCGTGGAGCAAACACTTCGGATACTCCTCTAACAATCTTTACCCTTTCTGAAGCAGATTAACGATTACCCAGGTCTTGAAATTAGGATGTAGTGTTCAAGTATCTAGAGGAGTTTTTAAGTTATGAGGTTGCGTTTATTCGTGTAGTATTCTTAGGGAAAGGAAAAACCTATAAATTGAATTGGAAGTATGTTGTAGAGGTTGTGGGCCGGTAGTCTAGAGGCTATGACGCCGCCCTTACAGGGGGCGGATTCGGGGAGACGGCGGAGGACGTGGGTTCGATTCCCACCCGGCCCACTCTTATCAATACTATACGCATTGTGGGGACCGTTCAAGAGTGCTTCAATCTTTGTATTCGGGGACTCTACTGTTTATTGGATAGAAGACTCTATATAATGGTGGTGTAGGTGTATATTTTGAGATGGAGTATTCGGGTAACTATGTGGAGGATGTAAGGATAGTGGAAGTTGAAGCTATAGGGGAGGGCTCCGTGATCATTGAGGGTTTCCCAGACGTGGGCTTGGTTGGAACGATTGCTGCATCATTCTTAACAGATAAACTCCAGATGAAGGAAGTCGGATACATTGAGTCGGATGCGTTGCCACCGATCATATCTGTGAGGAATGGGAAAGTCCTCGACCTAGTCAGATTATACAGTAGAGACAACATAGTAGTATTATTATCTGAGATTCCTATACCTCTACCCATCATTAAGCCTTTAAGCCAGAAGATAATAGACTGGGCCATATCTAAGAAAGCGAAGATGATAGTTAGCCTGACTGGTATGCCTGAGCCTGCAAGATTGAACATCGATATACCTAAAGTCTATGTCCTTGGAAGCAATGAGAAGGTCTCGCAGAACGCCTTAAGCATTGATGGAGTCGAAGCCTTCACAGACGGCTATATTACAGGAGTTAAAGGAATGATCTTAAGAGAAAGTATTAAGAGAGACTTCGATGCATTACTCATCCTATCCCAAGCCCACTTCAACTATCCTGACCCAGGATCAGCTGCAGAGATACTTAGATACCTTTCCAAACTATTATCTATAAGTATAGATGTAAAGCCTCTCCTTGAGAGTGCTGAAGAGTTAAAGCTAAGGTTGAGAGACCTTATGAGGAGGACTAGTCAAGCTATGCAGGATGTTCAGAAATCCAGAGAACTAGAACTCCCAGCAGTATATTTGTAGGAGGTGAGTGAGGTGTCCTATAGAAGATCTCTCTGGAAGATCATGCTGGATGAATTTAAGAGAGTTGAGCAAGAATTGAGGAATCTTGAAGAAGAATTCTACATGAGAGTTAAAGGTTTAGAAGCTATGAGAGGATGCATAACGCCTCTTTACAATGTTTACGAGTCTGGAGATGAATTAATAATCACTGCAGATATGCCTGGAACTAATAAAGAAGAAATAGACTTAACAGTTGGAGAAGACTACCTTAAGATTGAAGCACCATGTCGTTCACCTGCAAGAAGAATCCGAGAGGGGAAATACATGCTTCATGTAAGATTTCCAGTAGAGATAGACCCTGAAACTGTTAGAGCAAGATACAAAGATGGGGTACTTGAAGTAGTTGCTAAAAAGAAGATTAAAGGGGTTAAGATTAAAGTAGAATAGGCAACATGCCGAACAATATTGCTGACTGCCCCTTCTGAGAAATCATCAAGAGCCTTACTCCTCAGGTAGAGTTAGCAAGCTTAATAAAACTTCTCTCCAAGCTTTAACTATGTTGTCTCGGTTGTATCCTCCACCACCTAGCACTAGCAGTCTACCATTACATTTCTCTTCAGCTATCTTGTGGAGACTACTCGTTGCATATCGGTGCACTCTTTCACTATACATTAATCCTGTTAATGGGTCTCCAGCTAACCCGTCTGCTCCAGCTTGTAATATTATGAATTCAGGATTGAATCTGTTTATGAATTCTTCAACTCTCTCCCATGCTTCTATAAATTCTTCATCTCCTGCTCCTGGCATTAACGGGATATTCATTTTTGTCCCTTCAGCATCTCCTCCACCTCTTTCATGAGGGAAGCCTGTCCCAGGATAGAGTGTTCTCCCATCTTGATGTATATCCGCTATCAAAACATCCTTATCAAAATAGTAGTCATAGAAGACGCCATCACCATGATGGGCGTCAATATCAACGTATAGAACTGGTTTCAACTTCATAACTTCAAGTAGATATTTGATAGCTATTGATGCATCATTGAAGATGCAGAAACCTCCAGCTCTATCTCTTCTCGCATGATGTAATCCACCGACAGGGTTGAAACCATGTTTCACCTGGTTGCCAGCTATCATCTTCACTAACTTCAAAGTTGACCCGACTACGTAGAGCGATGCCTCATAACATCCCTTGAAAGCAGGTGTATCTCCATAATCTAAGTATCCATACCCATCCACCGACTTCCTTTTAACGAACTCAACATATTCCACATCATGATATAGTAGAACGTCTTTCTCAGTAGCTAACTCAGGACTCACAGATACTAGATGCCCAGGATAATTCTTCAAGAACTCTGGTAGAACCTCATTATAGAATCTCTGAACTCTATCAGACCTGAAAGGATGATAATCTGGGAAAGAATATTGTAATACTTCTGGACCATGTATAACTCCAACTTTACACTTCATACCATCACCTACAGATTAAACATTATTTGAGAAAATTTATAAACAGTATCTTCCATGCACATAGCATCGTAAACTTGATTATTGAGAAGAGCTACATTAATATGGTTCTAAAGATTATAGATATGTAATGAAGCTAATTGTCTTTGAAGATGAAGCTTATCAGAATCTTCTTCCAATCACTTATACGAGAGCTTCCTTCGAGTTAAGGATAGGTTCTAAGATTTTATTAGAAAGAATTGTGGAGAGACTGAAACCTGAAAAGACATTAGTGATTGCTAGGGATTATTTGAAGAGAGTCTTGGAAGAACGGTATCCACGAGTGAAGGTCGGTGAAGAAGTTTCAGAAGATGTAATAGTAGTAAACGGCCTCCTCTATCTAGGTGAAACAGAGTATAAAACTCTAAAAAGATTATTGATTGAAGAAAGTGATAAAGCATTATTTCTTGGGGAAAGATTGGTTGCAGCTAAGATTTCAGAGAAGATTCTACGTAAGGAAGGCATAAACATAATATATAATCATGAATTATTGAGAAAATCTGTAAAGATCGAGTGTGTCAATGGTGTCAGGTTGATTGAGTATCCCTGGCATATTATTAATTACCTGCCTGAAATAATTAGAGAAGAATTCTCCATTTGTATAGATGAGTCACCCAATATTGATAGTAGAGTATATGTTAGAGGAGATGAAAAGCTCCTCCACGTAGGAGATAATACAGTAATAGAGCCTGGTACAATTATAGATGTTAGAAACGGCCCTGTATATATTGGATGTAATGTAGAAGTTGAGTCGCATTCGAGAATAGCTGGTCCAACATATATTGGAGATAAGACTATAATCTATGGAGGAAGGGTTGAGTCATCTACAATCGGTGTTGAATGCAGAATAGGTGGAGAAGTAGTAAACTCTATAATTCACGGGTATTCTAATAAGAGGCATTATGGTTTCCTAGGGCATTCTTATGTAGGTGAATGGGTTAATCTTGGAGCAGGATTCACGAATAGTAATCTTAAGAATACATACGGGGAAGTAAAGATGAATATAGGTGGACAGAGCATCAACACGGGTAACATCTTTATAGGATGCTTCATAGGAGACCATGCTAGAGCAAGTATCGGAACATTAGTCTATACAGGTAAGAAGATAGGTGTTGCATCCCATATCCATGGAACGGTAATAGATGATGTCCCATCATTTACATTCTATGCAAAGAGTCTAGGAGTGGAATTGGTAGAATTGGAGATAGAAAACGTCTTGAAATCAGTAAAAAGAATGATGGCTAGAAGGAATGTTTCTCTAAAACCCTCCGAAGAAGATTTGTTAAGGAAGATCTATGAAGAAACTAGTAATGAAAGAAGTATGGTAAAAGCTATGAAGAGGGAGATAAGTTTTAAGCAAGCTTAATTATCATAGTAAAAATATATTATCCTCTTATACAATATTGTGGAATGGTATGAAGTCTCTTCATGATGAGAAAGACTTAGAGATACTAAGAATTCTCCAAGAGAATGGTCGTGCATCATACTCTGAGATAGCTAAGAAACTGGGGTTAAGCGAGGCCGCAGTATACACTAGAATTCAGAAAATGATTAAGCAGGGCTTGATAAAGAAGATTCAAGCTATAGTTGATTCTGAGAAACTGGGCTTCAATCTTACAGCAATCGTAGCGGTAAAAGCTCAACCAAGCAGATATGAGCACGTCTTAAAAGAATTATCTAGCATACCTGAAATAGTCGAGATATACGATGTTACAGGAGACTACTATTGCTTACTAAAGCTGAGAGTACAGAATAGAGAAGCTTTAGCAAAACTACTTGACGAAATAGGATCAATGGAAGGCGTAGTATCCACAGATACTAGAATAGTCTTGAGAACAATTAAGGAATCATATATGCTACCATTGTGATGTAAAACTCAGATAAATGTCGGGTTCATAAGTATGATCATATTAGATTTCTTCTTTCTAGAAGTTTATACAATTCAAGTAGATTCTCACTAATGTAATCTGGTCTATTCTCCTGAGGAATTTTTTCTAAGTCTTCTTTTGTCGTAGCTCCTGAAAGGAGGAGGGCTGTATCAGCTCCGATGACCTTGCCTGCAGCAACATCTGTCTCAACTCTGTCTCCTACTACTAATATCTCATTTACATTGAGACTTAGCCTCTTTAAAGCTAAATCCATGATTATCCTAG
This sequence comes from Nitrososphaerales archaeon, assembly GCA_023269855.1. Classification (GTDB taxonomy): domain Archaea; phylum Thermoproteota; class Nitrososphaeria_A; order Caldarchaeales; family Wolframiiraptoraceae; genus Geocrenenecus. Next base: position 5,216 of record JAGDWP010000083.1, read on the forward strand.
AAGGCTTACCTACCACGATGGGTTCTTTACCAACAGCTTCTCTCACAGCTGCAACAATTGATCCTGCACCTGGATCTAGACCATCTTCTGAAGGTATTGTTGAGTCAATGTTTGTAGCTATAAATCTTGCACCATTAATTATTGCTCTATAAGCTGCTTTCAACTTCGCATAATTGAAGTCTTTATCTAAACCGATCACAACGCAGTCAGCTAGCCTCCAATCTTCAACAGTTAAAACCTCATGCTTCATTCTCTTACAATACTCTTTAAATCCGTTTCCAGTTATAGCGAGTACTCTACTTGGCCCCCATTCTTCTAATATGTATTGGGATGCTGCCTCACCCGATGTGAGAAATTGGTTGGGATCGGTCTCTATCCCCATCTTTCTTAGTTTTTCAGAGTATTCTTCAGAGGTCATTGTCGAGTTATTTGTAAGGAAAAGTATCTTGAGCCCCTTATTTCTAAACCTCTCTAATGCTTCTCTTGCACCTGCTATCGGGTTTCTCCCTACATATACGCTTCCATCAAGGTCTAACAGAATACCAAGATACTTCTTCATCCCGTCTCTTAACAATATTACCTGCATCGCCATAAAAACATAACCTGAATATTTTATGACATGATGCTACATTGCTTCACTATGCCATATTTTAAATTGATGCTATTAGTAAGTATATTGGAATGAGTTCAGCTTTCAAGAGGCTTGTTAGAAAGATTACCGTTGAGACATTATGGATCTATATTTTGACCTTGTTGAAAGATGGGCCACTATATGGTTATGAAGTGAGAGATAAGATTTTTAAGAGATTTGGGTTTAAGCCTGGAAAGATAACTTGTTACGTCGTCTTGTATAAGCTTGAGAAAGAGAACATGATCTCTTCTAGAGAAGTTGATGAGAAGAGTAAGGGTGCGCCGAGAAAATATTATTTTATTACTGAGAAAGGGTTAGAGGAATTGGAGAAAGCTCGGAAATTTATTAAAGAGCTTATTGACAGTCTTTAACTATTTTATACTTGTGAAATACTTATATCTTCCCTACACAACTAATTAGACATGCCGAAAGTAAAAGTTGCAATAATAGGTGTAGGTAATTGTGCTTCTGCACTCGTTCAGGGAGTCTACTATTATAGAGACGCAGATGAGAACGCATTCATACCTGGACTCATGCATGTAAGACTAGGACCATACCATGTTGGAGACATAGAATTTGTTGCAGCATTTGATATAGATAAGAACAAGGTTGGAAAAGACTTGTCTGAAGCGATCTTTACACCACCAAATTGTACTTTAAAGTTTGCTGATGTACCTAAGCTGGGTGTAGAAGTTTCCCGTGGAATGACTCATGATGGTTTAGGTAAATATCTATCCCAGGTAATAGAAAAGCATCCATCCCCAACGGTTGACGTAGTTGATGTATTGAAGAGTAGTGGAGCAGACGTCGTAGTAAACTTTCTACCAGTAGGCAGCGAGTCTGCAACTAAATGGTATGTAGAACAAGTTTTAGAAGCTGGAGCAGCATTCGTTAACGGTATACCCGTCTTCATTGCGAGAGAGCCTAGATGGCAAGAGATTTTTACAAAACGTGGCGTCCCCATTATAGGAGATGATGTTAAGAGCCAGGTTGGAGCTACGATTCTCCATAGATACTTAGTGAAACTCTTCCTTGATAGAGGTGTCAAAATCGAGAGGACATACCAATTAAACTTTGGTGGAAACACGGATTTCTTAAATATGCTTGAGAGAGAAAGACTAGCTTCTAAGAAGATCTCTAAAACTGATGCTGTAAGAAGTATTGTTCCATACGAGATACCTGATGAATGCATCCATATTGGACCAAGCGATTACGTTCCATGGCTGAAGGATAGAAAATGGGCTTACATTAGGCTTGAAGGCACTGCGTTTGGGGGAGCACCATTAACTATAGAAGCTAAGCTCGAAGTATGGGATAGCCCGAATTCTGCTGGAGTAGTCATAGATGCAGTTAGATGCGCTAAGATTGGAAAAGATAGAGGAGTAGCTGGACCATTGATAAGCCCCTCAGCATACTTTATGAAATCTCCACCAATACAGTATCCCGATGAAGTAGCCAGACAAATGGTTGAAGAATTCATCCAAGGAAAAAGAGAGCGCTGAATCTTCCAAATTTCATCTTCATTTATAGATCCATGTTTATTCATTAAAGAAACTTCCAAAAACTTCAAACTTCTTAGGATCATTTTTTGATGATTTCAGCTTTCTACAGTGTATAATAGGCTAGATAACCTATTATACGAGACTTTCTTCAAGAATATCTCTAGGGAGGATTCTTTTAGAGCATCCATCACTTCGTATATCCATTTATCATTTTGGTTCTCATCAAGCTTGTAGGCTTCATCAATAGATATAGCGGGGTCTTCAAAGCTTGGATAAACTCCATATAACTGGATACATGCAAATACTAGGAACCTCATAGTCTGCATCCCTACGCCTTTGTATGACAGTAGCTCTTCAAAATTCTTTGGATTCATCTTGGAAAGAGATTGGAGGTTAACCCATTTTATATGGGGGGCTTCTAGCCTAATGTTTTCGACTGGTTCTTCGAGATCTGTTAATTTCATTTGTGCACCTTTTGAGAACGACTCATGTAGTCTCTTCAGTTTCCTAAGGTCATGTGTCACCGCCTCTACGCATGCTTTTCTACAATCGTCGCTCTTCATACTAGTCATATCTATTACAATCTTCTCTTTATGGGCTGAGATTATCCCTGTGTGTGGTTCTTCAACAAAGCTTCTCACTTTAATGGATGTCCAATGATATCTTCTTACAAGCCCTTCTAAAGTCTTTATGCCCTGCTGGATAACAGTCCACTCTCCGTCTTTTGATACGACCATTAAGTGGAAATATAGTGGGAACCCATCCTGTATTGCTACGTTGTCTACTTTTGCAACCATCCTGCTCGCATATTTTAGCCTCTCCAATTTTTCAGAGCTAAACCCGAATTCTCTACCAATAACTTCTAGGTCAGCTGGAACTCTGTACCCTTCTATTCTCTTACCTCCTACTACTGCTAATCCACTCTCAGGTCTTATAACGTTCTTAAATATTGTCGCCATTATTGTTGTCGCTCCACCTTGAAGTTCATCGAGGAAAGAAGCCACGGATAAAGCATCGAAAAAGACTGGTGAAGATAAGCCTATCAAGAATTTTCTCGGACTATGCAAGCTGAGATACGAGTCTATTAGAGCAGATAAGATCTTATGAGCTCTCTCAAAATACCATCTAGACTTGTATGTGTAGTGTATTTCAAGGTCTCTTAGGCCAGCTCGATACATCCAATGTTATACGCCCAAATCCGAACAATTAATCTTTACTTTTCTAGATTCCTCGAGTTATACCAATGAATTACGTTAAGTATATCTACAGTTTAATGAAACACTACTTCATTTTCTATTTTTAGAAATATGTTTACGAACTAACTTGGAGACAAGAATTACATAACTTATTATAGTTGAAAACTGGAAAACAAAAAAGAAGAAGGTAGGTTGAATTATTGGGGATTGAACGGCTTGGTATATCGTTAGGGATATTGTTATCAGTGATAGTGTTATGGAGGCTATAATCCATGAGAGTAGGTCTTCATCCAATCTATTCTACCATTTGCTCTATTGGTTTGAGTAGTTCATTGACGGGTATGTCAACGTATGTTCCATCGGGTTTTCTTCTCCGAATTATTATTGGAAGAACTCCTGCTTCAAGTTCTCGTTTAGCTATATCTATTGGTGTATCCGTAGGCTTAACTTCAACTAAGGGGAATGCTCCTAGCGATAGCTGGAGAGCTCTACCGCCTACTATCCTAGCGATCTCATATTTCGTTAATGGTCTCCTATAGTATTCGTCTTCAGTCTTCTCCAAATTCAGACTCTTCCTTTTCTTTTTCTTTCTCTTTTCCAGGCTTCTTTTCTTCTAGTTTAGAGGCTGCGATGATGTCGTCTATCTTTAAGATCATTGATGCAGCTTCAACGGCGGACTTAATTACTTGTTTCTTGACTAGCACAGGCTCTAATACTTCTAGTTTCCACATATCTTCAATCTTACCTGTGAAGACGTTTACTCCAGCCCATTTCTGTCCTTCTTTATGTTTAGCTCTAAGGTTGACAATTGTTTCTATCGGGTCCATTCCAGCGTTTTCAGCTAGCTGGCTTGGAACGACCTCTAAGGCTTCAGCGAATTTCTCTACTGCAAGTTGTTCTTTTCCAGCTAGGGTCTTAGAGTAGTCTCTTAGTCCTAAGGCTACTTCTGTTTCTGGTGCTCCTCCTCCTGCCACTATCTTCCCCTCTACTACTACGTCTTTGACAACGTTTAAGGCATCTTTTAGTGATCTTTCAGCTTCATCAACTATCCTCTTCGTTCCACCTCTTATTAATATTGTTATCGACTTCGGGTTTTCACATCCTTCGACGAAAACCATTTTGTCTTCTCCAACTCTTCTTTCTTCTACGAGTTTTGCTCTACCGAGGTCTTTCTCAGTTAATTCCTCTATCCTCGTGACTACTCTTCCACCCGTTGCTTTAGCTAACTTATCCATGTCAGATTTCTTTATTCTTCTAACAGCCATTATACCCTTTCTAGCTAGGAAGTGTTGAGCCATGTCATCTATGCCTTTCTGGCATAAGACGACGTTTGCACCAGTAGCTGCAATCTTCTCCACCATTTCTTTAAGCATCTCTTCTTCCTGTTTCATGAATGCTCTCATCTGTTCTGGGCTCTCAATATTGAGTTTAGCGTCAAACTCCGTTTTCTCTATCTCTAATGAAGCGTCTAGTAACGCAATCTTAGCGTTATGGACTATCTTAGGCATCCCTGGATGAACTACTTCTTTATCTAATACTATTCCTTCAATAAGTCTAGTGTCTCTAAGTGATCCACCCTCCTTCTTCTCTATCTTTACATCGTCTAAGTCAACTCTCCATGTTCCATCCGCTTTCTCGGCTACTTTCAAGATTGCTTCAACAGCGATGTCTGCTAAGTAGTCTGCTTCCTCACCCACCAGCTTACTAATCATTGATGTTTTAGCTATCTTCTTTAATACTTCTTTATCTGTTGGACTAACCTGTACTGCTAGTTTATCGTATAGTTCTAATGCTTTGGTTGCAGCTTTCTTGTATCCTTCTATTATCAGTGTTGGATGGACTTCTTTCTCAATTAGTTCTTCAGCTTTTGCGAGTAGTTCTCCTGCTAACACAACTGCGGTGGTTGTCCCGTCTCCAACTTCTGCGTCTTGAGCTTTTGCTACTTCTACAAGCATCTTAGCTACTGGATGTTCTACATCCATCTCTTTCAGTATTGTTGCTCCATCGTTTGTTATTACTACGTCTCCGAAGCTGTCCACCAGCATCTTATCCATTCCTCTCGGACCCAGCGAGGACTTCATTGTTTCAGCAATAATCTTTGCAACTGTAATGTTTGATAACTGGGCTTCTCTACCTCTTGAACGCGTTGTTCCCTCCTTCAAAACTATTACAGGTATTCCTCCTGCTGCAGAAGGTGCTGCTGCCATATAACATCCCTCCCACTATATTCTTTCTGTGGAAATAGTTTTTCAACCACGTTATAAGCCTTTACTTGTTAAACTTAAATAACGATGATGCTCTCCATCTTGAAACAAGCATCTTAGACGTATTCAACTACTTCAATACTTGTCAGTAAATTGAGAACTAGCTTGTTTACTCTCAACATCGTTTTCTAGAGTACAGATTTTATATAGCTTAATCTACTCCTTTCTCGGACATGGATATATTATCATTGTTGTTAATATCAATTCCTTGTGGATTTTTGGGGGCTATAGCTGGTTTAGGTGGAGGGATCATATTGATACCCATCCTAGTCGCGTTGGGTGTACCCGTAAAGTATGCTATTGCATCAAGCATGGTGGCCATAATCGCTACTTCTAGTGGTTCTGCTGCAGCATATGTGAAGGAGAAGCTTACAAACATTAGGGTGGCCATGTTTCTCGAGATATTCACTATTACAGGGGCTATAATAGGTGCATTACTCACAGTCTATATCCCTTCCAAACCTCTATACTTCATATTTGCATTGTTTTTGATAGGTTCTCTAGTATCTGTTAGGGAGAGAATGTCTCAAGAAATACCTGTGGTTGAGAAGCAGGATAAGCTTTCCGCATGGTTGAAGCTTGAAGGAGATTACTTCGATGAAAGAATTGGAAAGATTATTCACTACAAGGTTACGAATGCTGTATGGGGTGGGCTAGGTATGATTTTCGCTGGTCTAGCTGGAGGAATGCTCGGTATAGGTGCAGGAGTGTTCAAGGTATCTATCTTTGAGCTTCTATTGAAGATGCCTCCTAAGCCTTCAACAACTACTAGCAACTTCATAATAGGTATGACGGCCCTAGCTGGAGCAAGCGTATACTTATTCTCAGGATTACTCCAGACATATCTTGTTGCCCCAATAGTCTCTGGGATGCTGATAGGCTCCCTTATTGGAGCTAGAATTCTAAATAAGCTTAGCAATAGGATAGTTAGGTTAGTCTTTATTACGCTATTGGTTTATGCTATCACTCAAATGATATATAGAGGTATAACAGCATGAGCAAAAAAGACTTCATAGAGAGGATGATAAGTTATGTCTTGATAATTGGAGTCATAATTAGTTTAGCATTAAACCTCTTCGGACTATTCCTTTACTATTTCGAGAACAGACTATGTCTAGAAATAGTGTTGGATGGACAATCAAGATTATCACTAGACAGTTTTATCAATCATATTACCCAGATAAATTCCTATACTATCTTGTCAGCAAGCATACTAGTCATACTATTCACTCCATACGTTAGAGTTTTTACATCAATGGTTTATTTCATGTTTAAAAAAGATTACAAATACATCTTCCTAACATTCACCGTATTCATCGTATTGTCAATATTGATCTTATTCCATTAAATTTTAGCATGAACTTTTCATCAATGGATTAAAGATTTATTTTATTGAAATACATGATAGTGTTTGAGGATTTTGGAACTTGCGGGAATTGTAGGTAAGGCTAACGTGGGTAAGAGTACTTTATTCTCAGCTATGACTCTTGCCCCTGTTGAGATTGGAAACTATCCTTTCACAACTATTAAACCTAACAGAGGAGTTACTTACTTGAGGATAAACTGTGTATGCAGAGAACTTAACATAAAAGATAATCCTAGAAATAGTAGATGCGTAGATGGAGTTAGATTTATCCCTATAGAATTAATTGACTGTCCAGGTATAATTAGGGGAGCACATAGAGGCCGTGGACTCGGTTTACAATTCCTGGATGAGATTAGGCAAGCCTCAGCACTGATAGTTGTAGCTGATGCTGCAGGAGCAACAGATCCTGATGGAAATCCTATCGAGCCTGGGACAGGTGAACCTGTAGAAGACGTGAAAATCGTAGAAGAAGAAATATCCCACTGGGTAACAGACATACTATATACGGATTGGCAGAGAATATGTAGACTAGTTGAGAACAGATTTAGTGAGCTTGAAGAAGAATTAGAAAAGAAGTTTTCAGGACTAGGAATAAAGATAGATTCTATAAGAGAAGTTATTAGAGAGCTTGGGTTAAATCCTTTTAAACCATCTCAATGGTCTAGAGAGAACCTGTACAATTTTTCATCGATGCTAATTAAGAAAGAGAAGCCGATAATTGTTGCAGCTAATAAGATTGATATGAGGGAAGCTAGAAAAGGAGTAGAAAAATTAAAGGCCGAGGGATATAATGTTATACCCGTAAGCGCTGAAGCAGAAAGAATCCTGAGACTAGCTTCAGAGAAAGGCTTACTCAAATACTTACCCGGAGATAAAGAATTCAAAATAATAGATGAATCAAAGCTTACTCCTGCTCAGAAGAAAGCTCTTGATAAGATTTATGAAACAGTCTTCATACCTTGGGGGTCGACAGGTGTTCAAGAACTTGTAAATACTGCATACTTCAACCTACTTAACTACATCCCCGTGTATCCAGTTGAAGACCCTGAAAAACTCACAGACCATAATGGTAATGTTCTACCAGATGTTTACCTTGTCCGTAAAGGGTCTAAGCCGAGAGACCTAGCATACAAGATACATACAGATCTTGGAAAAACTTTTCTATACGCGATAGATGCTAGGAGAAAGATTAGGGTTGGAGAAGAATACGAACTGAAATGGGGTGACATAATCTCTATAGTTTCAGCGGCTAAGGAATCATAAATGTAAAAGCATTTTCACGGAGTAGAGTCTTTCAGATATTTCTCAGAGTAGTATCCCCACTCCTTCTTAGCCCCAAAGCTTCTTACACCATGTTCTCTAACTTGCTTCCTCAATTTCTCAGCTTCTTCACTACTTACTTCTCTCCTCTTTTCTAGGTAGTCAATTACTTGGAAAGCTTCCTGATCATTTTCGCATCTCCTTAGATAGTCTATGACTGTCGGCATGGAGGGGGTTTCCCTACTTTTCTCAGCTTCTACCTCACCTTCTTCTATCGAGGTTCTAACAGCATCGATCGATAAATGCATCTTCTTCTGGATTATCTCTCTATAAAGGTGTGGGAACAGCTTCTTGAATGTTTTCTCATCAATCTCCATTATTCTTCACCTTGGGATGAATAATCTTGTAGGTTCTTCTCTCATTACTTTCTCTAACTCAGTTAATGTTAAGCCTTTCTTCACATCCCCATATATATCACATCTGGAAGGGTTCAAGTATGCTGAATGCTCTTTCAATATTATCTCCACTGTGTAGCCTTTACTAGTCTTAGTCTTAACTTTTACTAAACTTCCTTCCCTAAGTGGTTCTGGAAGATCTATCTTATGTATTTCAAGTATCTCGAATTTGTTTTCTTTTAGTACAGCTAAGACTCTCTCTAATTCTTCGCAATCTACCTCTATGTCTATGTCACTGTTGGGTTTTACTACTCCTCTCCAAACACTTCCAACAAGTCTTGGATTAAATTCGGAAAGTTTCTTCATCAACTCTAATGCTTCAGCCCTCATCTCAGAGAGTCTTTCCCAGTATTTATCACCTTCCGACTCTAATGCAACTTCTAGTAATTCTAATGCTACTTCAATATTCTTAGGTAAAGTTTTTGTCTTAAGTTCTTGAGCAGCTAGCTTTTTTGCCTCGATATATTCTTCTGCTTTCCCAGTATAGAGTATCCAAGCTGCATACTCTGCAACTTTTTCTCTAATACTTTTCTTCTTGGCTCGTGTTGGATGCGGATGCAGTGGTGACCGCCTCTTCTACTACTTCACCTGTGTAAACCCATTCTGGGATCTTTAAAACCTTAGATTTCACTATCCCTACATGTCTTAATAGTGTGATCTTTTTAGCTTCTTGGAATATGTCTGAAGCTGTCTTCCCAAGTACCATTTCTTGTGCTAGTTGTGCAAGTGTTAGATTCCTGGAAGCATCTTCTAGAATCTTCTGCATTATCTTCCTTATCTTTTTAACTTTTAAAGAATGTGGAGTTATCCTCTTCAATGTAAAAGCTATAGCATGTACTCTGATATCGAATCCATCTTTTGTTGTTAGATTAAAGATGCCGTCTATTCTTGTTGTCCCTCTTCTAACCAAGCTTCGGAGGAATTCTCTACCATATTCATGTCCATAGAATACCGTCTCAGCAGTTAAATCCTCTTTCACTCTAATGATCTTGAATCTTATCAGCAAATATTGTTTAGCGAAATCTCCTGTTAATGTATATAGGCTCACCCATAGAGTTCTACCAATAACTTGTTTAGGGTCGGAAGCAAGCGTCGTACCTATCTCTTTGTATCCAAAATATTCTGGAGAATATATAGTGATAACTTGTTTAGGTGCTTTCTTTTCCGCTCCCGCCTTCTTCGACATCAAAATCCTTCTCCCATCACTTCAATAAGAGTATTATCCTCTACTCTCAAATCATCTACTCATCATCCATGGGCAAGTTTAAACCGGAGACGTTAAAAAAAAGACTATAACAGGTTAAACAAAGACTTTGAAAAAAGTTTTATTCAGTAAAACTTAAGAACACCCTTCAATAATAAAAGCTTGAAGAATGATGCAGACCAACAACCTATGGGAGAAAACATTAATTTTATTTGTTTTTCCGTTACTCCTGATATCGTCCCAAATAGCTCCAAGTAGCTTATCCCTATTATCTGATAATTATGAAAAGATAACTGTAGTAGCTGTTGTTGAACAGCTTGCCTCAGTTGCAAAAGAGATAGGTGGTGAAAAAGTCGAGGTCGTCACGATCATTCCAGCTAATGTTGAACCCCACCATTATGAACCATCCGCAGACATACTTGTAAACACTCTCTTAAAAGCTAGTCTAATAGTTGTTACGAGTTCTTACCATTTCCCCGTTGAAGACAAGATTTATCAAATAGTTAAAGAAGGATTAATAAAAGCTAAAGTTATTGGTTTATCAGACTACGAAAGAAATGGTTTGAAGCTATTAAGTAATCCGAAGACAGGTGATATCAATATTCACGGGTTCCATTTCTCGATTAGTGGGCTAAGAGCTATTGCCTCTACAATCGCGGGAGAATTGATTAACCTAGATCCAGCTAATGAAAGATACTATAAGGAGAGATTGAATAGTTATCTAATACGTCTAGATGAGGTAGAGAAAACAATCAAAGCAACAGTCAAAAAAGATGTAAGAGTAATCATCTATACTCCCATGCTACAGTATGTCATTAACGATTTGGGGTTAGAGTTAGCAGGAATTGTTGTTAGTGAAGTAGATATTGAGCCCTCAGAGAAAGATATTTCTGAGATGTTGAATAAATTGCAAAAGAAGGAAGCTGAATACATACTTTTCGCTGATAACGAGGTATCGGAAAATCCTAAACTTGTAGACATACTTGACAGTCAAGGTTTGCCCTATCTCATCATTCCTTTAAGCAGGTTTACTACAACTCCAGAGCTTGTCTCTCTATCGACGGCCACGCTATTATCATTACATGAGTCTTTCTATGTTCAAGAAAAAGTAACTAGTTCCAACAATGTATTGTTTGTTCTGTCAATCATTGCAAACGTAATCCTCGTAATCCTTCTCATTCTATTGTTTTTGAAGGTGAGGAGTCATGGTAAGTGAATTACTAGTAGAAAATTTGACTGTAACTTTTAATGGATTAAAGGCTTTAGATAATGTTTCGTTTAAGCTGGATTCACCTTTCTTTGCAGTTGTTATGGGACCGAATGGGGCTGGTAAAACAACTTTATTGAAGACGATTCTTGGGTTGATAAAACCTTTTTCTGGGATTGTTAGGCTCTATGGGTTCGACGTCTTCAAGGAGACTAAAAAGATTAGACATATGATCGGATACATACCCCAAGTAATCAACATCAACCTACACATACCGATGACTGTAAAAGAGATAGTTGCTATGGGTATATTGAGTAAGGCTCTTCCACCAAGGATATTAACCCAGGAGATAGAGAATGAAATAGAGAAAGTTCTTAAATTAGTAGAGCTTGAAGATTACTCAGATAGAGATTTCACAGAGTTAAGCGGTGGGGAGAGGCAAAGGGTTCTTATTGCAAGAGCATTAATCAAGAAGCCTAGACTTCTCTTACTTGACGAACCATTTTCAATGCTTGATTTTGATGTAAAATGTGAGATTGCAAGCCTATTGAGTAAACTCCATGTTGAAACGAAAGCCGACCTACTTCTAGTAGCTCATGAGCTAAGTCCATGTATTGCTTACGAGCCTCAAGTAATCTTGTTAAACAAGAAGCTTTACGCTGTAGGTAGAGCAGCGGATATTCTCAAACTAGATATTCTTAGGAAAGCTTATCCAGGCGTCACTGAGCTGCCTCAAGGATTCATAATAGGTGAAGACCATGCTTGAATTAATAATCTTAACTTACTTTGTAGCGTCTCTAAGTGGATTACTAGTAGGTTCTATAAGCACTCTCCTAGCTACTTCAAGAAGTGTAACCTTCGGATTAACTATGCTCCATTCCATACTGGGTGGAAGCCTCCTGGGAGTCTATCTCAATTCATTCTTTAACCTAGATATACCCGTCCCACTAGTCTCAACTTTGGTAGCTATCTGTTTATCAATCATCGTGGGAGAACTAATTGAGAGAGGATTCTCTGAAGATATGTCTATCGCTTTCGCAGTATCTATTGCAACAACAATGACTATAGTCTTCGGATACATGGCTAGTCAAATATCTAGTATCGCTGTTTCCAGGGCATGGTCTTTCATCGCAGGAACCTCCGCCATAACTACACTTGAAGATTTATACAAATCAACACTGACAACATTCATTGTCTTACCAATTGTCCATCTATTCTTCCATGAATTCAAGTATATCGCTTTTGATGAAGATGGCTCAAAAGCTATGGGGTTGAATGTTAGAATTTACCGATACATATTCTATAGTTTAGCATCTGTTTCAGCCGCCATCCTCTCCTCAACTATAGGTGTCTTAGCTACACATGCCGTATTAGCAGTTCCTGGAATACTCTCATTAAAAATCTTTAAGAAGCATATTATCCCTTCAACATATATTTCCTCAGTAATCATAATGTTGGCAGGTTACTATCTTTCAAGTCTACTTGCTATTCCTCCAAGTGGAGGGATTGGATTAATATCTATCTTAATCGTTTTAGGAGTGGCAGCGTATGGAAGACGCTCCTAAGCTAACTGTAAGAGAAGTCGATTACCTACTAACTATCTTTAAGAAGTCTAAGGAGTCCGGATACGCTAGAAACAAACAGGTTATCCAAGAGTTAGGCGTATCGAAGTCTACCGCGTCTCTAATGATTAAGAAACTAAAGGATATGGGGTTAGTTTCCGAGAATAATAGAAAGTTTAAGTTAACCAATAGAGGGGAAGAAGTATTATCTGAGAAATTGTGGAGACACGGGGTTATCGAGTGTGCATTAAGCTATCTAGGAGTACCGATAAAGGATTCATGTAAGTTAAGCTGGAAAATGGATCCACTGTTACCTAGTGAGGTTGTAGAGACTATTTGGAAGATGCTGAACAAACCAAACAAGTGCCCATGTGGAATCGAGCTTCCAGAAAAACCTCTCAAGAAACCATTAAGCGAATACGATATATGTGTAGTCTAGTTACCTGTAGAGATTGATCTAATTGATTTTAAAGCTAGATTCATCATGGAGAGTATGTCATCTAGCGTCGTTAGTAGAGAAGACACAGTCCTCTCACACTCAACATAAACGTGAACCACGTTATCTCTGACCTCCATAGATAATTGGAGTCCTCTCGGAAGCGGGTAATTATCTGGCTTAATAGATCTTAGAGCTATCTCTGCTTCTTTGGGAGTGTTAAATTTTATTTCTAGTCTCGCAGAAGATTTAACCTGAAAGCATCTCTCCAACAATTGTATCTACCTCTGCTAGAAACATAGTCTTCTTAGCTAGTGGTATCTCAGCTCCCGCTGCTACGTCATGGCCTCCACCCGTCCCATTAACTCTCTCTGCAGCTTTCCTCATTACTAACCCTAGGTTCAACCCTTTACGGATTAGTTTTATTGAAGCTCTAGCGGAAGCTTTAACCTTATCTCCACTCGTCGCTAACATTATTAGTGGTTTATCTTCTGGAAGAAGCTCAGATGAAGATAGTATTGACGATGCGGAGCTAACCATTCTTTCATCAATTGTCGTTCCACCATCTATAGCAATTATATGCTTAAGCTCTTGCCAATTCTCTTTCCTTATCAAGAAATCTAAGATTTCTGATAGTTTTCTCTTGTATTCTTCTAATGTCTTCTGAGCTTGTAAGAGGAGTTCCCCTCTAGAGCCCATTGCTATCGCTATCCCTAACCATTCATTTCCCGTTTTACCACATGCGTTCAGTAGAGATGCAAACTCTCTCGCATCTTTTAAAGGAGTCCAATCTTCTTCTTTGGTAAGCTCATAAACTTTACCGATCAATTCTTTAACAATGCTGGGTGGGAAATTAAGTGACGTTATATACTTCATCAAACCATTATAGATTGTTTTCTTTTCTTCTTCGTCGAGCTCTGCGAAAACTCTCCACCTATCATCTTCTTTAAGCTTTATCTTGAGAGAATTGAGGAAGCTAACAGCATGTGCCTCGCTCCCAGAGATTCCTGGAATATATGGGCTAGTAGTTGAAGCTAAAGCTAAATGTATTGGTCTATAGCTTCTACCATAGAATAGTAAGTCATCTGAGACTTTTAACAAACCTGATCTGACAGCATCTTCAACTATCAGCTTGTTTAGACCGCCTAACTCTCTCTTTTCTGAAGATTTGTCTTGTAGGTCTCCTAATGCGCCTACTACCGCTACAGGTGACAAGGATATGTTTTCTTCAGAAACGGCCTTAGCTACAAGATATGCTACCCCGGAGCTGCTTACCTCTCTCGCACCATCTACACCACATAGATGGGGATTTATATGTATCCAATTTTTCCCAGGTTCTCCCTCAGGTTGATGATGATCTAATATTATGAATGTCTTATCTTGAAATTTCTCTCTCAAAATATCAAGATAACCACTACCTATGTCTGTTAAGATTATTATCGAATCTTTTGGGAAATGTGGGATTGCCTCCAATATATCGTCGATGCTTCTCGCTGCTCTAACAATGAATGGCGCTCTCTCTCTTAAGAGCATCACAGACGCAATTGCTCCAGAGGATAATCCGTCAGCATCAATATGGCAGAATACAGTAAAACTACTTCCCCGCTCAATAAATTTCCTAATCTCGTTAGAATAATCATTTATTAGAGATGTAAATTCACCGTAACCCACTGGCGGAACCCCTACTCCTAGAATAGTATCGATTGCTCTAAACTTTTATCTTTTGTAAAGCTACCTGTATGTATAGATCAATTTCGGCTCCCAATCTTTAGGTAGTTCTCCTATACGTTTGTAATATTTGACTAATCGATGGATCTTTGCTTCAACAAGTTGGAGTCTATGTCTATTATACTTATCAGACCGGTTCTTCTCAAGATGAACTCTCATTTTTCTAGCTCTCTCAAGAAGATTCATTAAATCTTCAGGTACACTCGGCTTAATATCATTTTCTTCAAGTATCTTTTTCACAGTTTTTCCTGTAACCTGCTTAACCAGCGGGACGCTATGTCTGTCTCTTAGTATCACACCTATCAAGCTTGGAGGATACCCCTCCTTAGCATACTTAACCACGAGTGCTTCAACTTCTTCAGGGGTAATCTTCAGCCATGAAGGAGGCAGCCTACTGATCGGTCTCTTAGACCCCGACTTCCCCCTCCTCCTAGCATGCATCCTAGCCATACTGGTAAACCTAGAAATAACTCCGAAAACCAATATTTAACCTAAAAGCTGAATCCTAAGACTCCAAATTTCAGACTACTCAAACCTCCTATCTAAATTGGATAAAGTGTGGTTTTTTAGCCCGGGCCGGATTCGAACCGGCGTCCCCGGGGTTCTCCTCTCTAAGTGATCCAGAGCCCGGGATCCCTAACCCCTCTCTTCTGACCAGAGAGTGTTTGGCCGCTAGACGACCGGGCTTCAAACCTATAATACCTCAAAGTAGCTTTTAAATATATCTTGTTAACTACGGTAAGCTTCATTCTAATATCCTTTTCTGCAGCGAACTCTCGTGATAGATTGGGTTTTAAAGACGTTTATTAACTCTAGATTTTGAGTTTTTGTCAGATTTGGTACGTTTTCAATATTCTGTTAGATGTAGCGGGGTTCAGGTCATAAGCTGGATAGAAATGAGTGGTACTGTCAAGTTGGTATTACCTCC
>JAGDWP010000071.1 GCA_023269855.1 Nitrososphaerales archaeon
ATTACTCTATTTAGGAGAGCTAGGTTATGGGTGTACCTTCGGGAACTGGTTTTTCAGGGATCAATGGTGCTATATTGTCTTCAGTAGCGGTTGCTGCAAGGATCATGCATTCAGATACCTCTCCCCTGATCTTTTTAGGTTTAAGATTGAAAACGAATGCGAAGACTTTGCCGATGAAGTGTTCAGGCTCGTAGATATGGCCAAGACCTGCTAATGCTTGCTTCTTTATTCCACCGAAATCTACTTGTAATTTGATTAGACGATCTGTGCCCTTAACTCTCTCAGCTTCGATAACTCGTCCAATTCTCAAGTCAAGACGCCTAAATTCTGAAATATCTACTTCCACCGCCATATACATCACTGATCAATAATCATACTACTGGTTATTATCATTTACCAACAACCAGTCTCAATCTTCATCCATCAATTTACCCGAAAATTTTTATACAACTAAAAACGTATTAGAAGTGATGGTGTGTAAAAGCATGCCGAAGAAGAAAGCAGCTAAGAAGAAGGGTGCTAAGAAAGCAGCTAAGAAAAAAGCAGCCAAGAAGAAAGCAGCAAAAAAAGCTAGAAGACCAAAGAAAGCTGCCCCTAAGCCTGCGCCAGCTGAAGAAGTTACTGGAGCATAAACATCCTTCTTTAATCGCCTCCAACCCTTTTTTTATATTTCATCACATGGTTGGATAATCCTCATCTTCTAGATTTGAAGATCGTTCCTTAGCTGTAACTAAGTAGAAGATTATGAAAGCACTTGTCGCGGAGACTATTGATGGTACAGCTAGAAAGAATATGATGTCTAGTGCTCTGTAGAGGAATAGGTCTGACATAACCTTATCTACTTCTGACAGCCATCTTAGATTGTCATTCCAGAGAGAGTACAACATAAAGTTTGAGAATATCCAGAAAGTGAAGACTATTGATGCTGACGTGAAAACAATCTTTCCAGCTCTAACTGGTTCTCCCGTTAAAAGCCCAATGAATATTGAACTGAATATCCAGATAATCAGAGGCCATATCCCTACATTCATTTGCCCGCCTAGGGAGGGTGCACCTAACGCTGAAGATAGAGGCGTAAGTAGGAAAGAATAAATATCGTGAAGTAGCTTCAGCACCCCCAGCTGTAAGGGTAGCTGTGAAGAAAAAGCTACAGTATTGAAGGCTAATAGCGACCCAACAGTCAGGGAAGCTAGCATTGTCCCCAATCCCATTAGGAAGCTTCTCATACTAGACTCTATCCCGAAACATCTAGGATAAACCTTTCTAGCATTATCCTGTCTAACATAGACAAGTAGAATATCTACGTAATTTCCTAGGACTATACACTTACCGGGTAAACTCTGGCAAGATTAACTCAAACATACGGTCCCGATGAAATCACCAACTTTAGAATCAAAGTATTCTTCAATCATTGAGGATCTGCAATAATTTATAAATAGAGGCGCAATATTCCTTGAATCTAGAGCATCGTTCCAAGCATCCTCTCTATAGTGTCTTTAGATTGTTTGGAGGAGTGGCTGAAGATGTTATGGTTAATCGGTTACGTTGTAAGTGAAAGATTCAAGGAGAGTGGTAGGAGTAAGAAGAAGAGAGATTACATCATAGATTTCCCAGGGATAGAAGATAGAGAAACTAGCTCACTACTTATCGGAAGAAAGATAGAATATAGAGATGATACGGTTAGAGTGAAGGGGGTCATCCTACGTACGCATGGTGTAAGAGGAAAAGTGAGGGCTAGATTCTCAAAGCCTTTGCCAGGGAAATTCTGGAATGGAAAAGTCTATGTCCCACTTGATAGCACTCTAGAGAAATTGGTTAAACGTTTAGAGACTTCTTCTCAAACTGCTTAAGATATCTCCTCTGGACTTCTTGTATAGTGTCTGCTTCTTCAGGTTTTTTGTCAAGCCTGATCCTTGTTATCCTTGCAAATCTCAATGCAAGTCCAGAACTATACTTCCTACTTTTCTGAATCTCATTATATGCAACTTCTACGACTATCTCAGGCTTAACCTTCACAGTGTATCCGTCATCACTAATCCTTAATTCTTGAAGCTTCTTGGTAATCCATTCAAATTCTTCATCTGTCAAGCCTTTAAAAGTTTTACCAACGATCTCGAATCTATTCGTTTCAGGATTATAAGCAGCTAAATGATAATTACTCAGCCACCCCGTCCTTCTACCATACCCGTAGTCCGCTGCTACTATTACCAAATCTAGGTTTTCAGCATGCTTGAACTTTAACCAGAGCTTTTCTCTTCTACCCGGCTTATATTTCCCATCAAGTCTCTTAAGCATTATACCTTCATGCCCAGCTTTAATTGCTGAATCTAGAAATCTTCTAACATCATTCTCTGAATAAACTATCTTTCTAGGAATTAAAACATTGGGAGAAGCTATACTCTCTAATTTACTCCATCTTTCAGAGTATGGTAAGTCTATGAGTTCTTCACCATCAAGATATAGAATATCGAATAAGTAGAGTCTTAAAGATATATTCTTAACCTGCTCTATCTCTCTTATCCTCCTAA
This sequence comes from Nitrososphaerales archaeon, assembly GCA_023269855.1. Classification (GTDB taxonomy): domain Archaea; phylum Thermoproteota; class Nitrososphaeria_A; order Caldarchaeales; family Wolframiiraptoraceae; genus Geocrenenecus. Next base: position 2,529 of record JAGDWP010000071.1, read on the forward strand.
ATCTTCTTAGAAGCATCTGGAAGGGTAGAGGTCTACCCATTGAATCTACAGCTATTATTTCTCCATCTAATACAGCTCTACATTTTTTTACGTTTCTTACTACCTGCTCAACTATGTCTGGAATGCTTTGAGTTATCTCATTTAATCTTCTAGAAAAAATCTTCACGCCATCATCTCCAATATGGACTTGAACTCTTACGCCGTCAACTTTATATTCTACAGCATACATTCCAAGGCTTCCCATAAATAATTCATTTAGGTCTTGGCATTGTTCTGCAAGCATAGGTCTCAAGGGTCTATAAATCTGTAGCTTCACAGATTCAACAGCTTTCTCACCATACTCTATTATATTTCTGGCTAAGTCACCTATATCGCCTATAAGCATATATGCTCTGTAGATTGATCCAAGAGGTTTTTGAGCAATCTCTCCTAATGCTTCTAATAGTATCCCCTCATTAACTCCATGCTGCATCTCTCCAATAATCATCTTCATAAACCACAAACGTTCAACATAATTCATTCTGGATACGAGACTTAATAGAATATTCCTCTTCTTATCTCTAGAGCCATAGCCTTTGATCTTAGCTATCTCAAGAAGTTTTTCTGCTACTTCTATAATAGTTAGAGGCTCATTTGTAAGAGTCAATTGGATACCTTGTAATTCCATTAACGTGCTATAGCCTACATCTAACTCGTCACTAAATGTTTCAGGGAGCGGTTTACCTATAAGTAGCCTTGAAGCATACTCTACTTCTACGGGTTCAAGTTCTCTCAAGAATCTAACAACAAGAGAAACCTTATCCTTTCTACCCGATACCTCTGTAAGTCTTTCACATAAATCCACAAGCTCTCTGAAGAAAGTCATTCCCCATATTAAGGTAGAAGCAAACGTTGATATACTTTCCTAATGGAGCCCCCTCATAACATTAAAATTATGGTGAGAAAGATACTTGTTAAAGGAGATGTC
>JAGDWP010000035.1 GCA_023269855.1 Nitrososphaerales archaeon
AACACTCATAACTCATCAAGAGAGGTAGGACTCCCCTAAATCTTAAGGTTACAGCACCAGGTTGTTGAGGACAGGCTTATTAAAGCTGAGAGACCATTAATAGAGGAGAGAGAACTCGAGGAGGTAGGGGAAGATGGCGAGGATAATAGATAACAAGAAGGAAACTCTAGCCAATGTCCTGAACAGGGAATTCTCTGAAATAGATGAGGTAGCGATAGCGACCGCATACTTCAATATAAGGGGATATGGTGCAATAGCAGAAGGACTGGGAGACAAGCCCATGAGGCTACTCTTAGGAAGAGAGCCGACAGAGACAATAAAATGGGAGGATGAAATACTTAGAGAGATTGAAGAATTTGAAGATGATGCAGACTACTTCAAACTACTCCAACAGACAATCCAGTACTTTAGAGATGTTAAGCGTCTAATCCGGATAATGGAGGGGCGGTTCTTCCATGGGAAAGCTTTCATCGGAGTCTCTCCAAATATGAATGAGGTCAGAAGGGGCGTTGGTGTGGTCGGCAGCAGTAACTTCACTTATGGAGGGCTCGTAAGCAATAGAGAGCTGAACATGCTAAACACTGATAGAGAAGTTCTTCAAGAACTGGCTGAATGGTTTGAGGAACAATGGGGGCAATCCAGAGACTTTAAAGAAGAATTCCTCTCCCTACTCTCCAACTACGTAACATCATGGAGCCCATATGAAGTAGCAGCCAAGGCATTATACGAGACATATAAGGGAGGCCTCATAGAACGAGAGACGAAGATGCTTAAACACCTGTACCCACATCAACAGCTAACCTATATAGATGCAAAAGAGAAGCTTGAGAAATACGGTGGTGTTATAGTAGCGGACTCGACAGGCTTAGGAAAATCGAGGGTAGCATTAGCCCTAGCCCACGAAGCGATTAGAGAGGGGGTACGCCCCCTCCTCATAGCACCGAAATCAGTATTAGAAACTACATGGGAGAGTGAGATGAATGAAACCCTCGTAAGAATCGATAAACTCTCCACGGAGATGCTCTCACAAAATCCAGACATAATAGAAGAATATATTGGAGAAAGAGGGCCAAAGCTGATCATTATTGACGAGGCTCACTACTTTAGAAGAGGCTCCACTAATAGATATATAGCGTTGAGAGAACTGGTAACGAAGAACCAAGCAAGGCTAGTGCTAGTAACTGCAACCCCCGTCAACACAAGCCTAATGGACCTCTACTCCCTCCTAAGCCTATACCTGCCGGACAACTGTATTGCAGATCTAGGCCACCCATCACTATATGGATACTTCCTAGCTCAGCAGAAGAGATGGCTTTCAGGGGAGCCTATAAACATGGACGAGGTTTTACGTAGATTCGTAGTGAGACACTCAAGGGAGCTAGCGAAAGCCCTCGATAGAGAGGGGAGGATACGATTCCCGAAAAGAGTATTCGACGATAAGATGGGAAGATATCGGATAATCATAAGTCTAGAGGAAGTCTACAACAACTTATTAAAACTGAATCTAGCTTTCTATGACCTCTCTATAGAAAGGCTATCCGCACAGTTCAGGCTACCGGACGGGACTAGAATCGATAAGGTAGATCCAGCACGAATAGAGAACTTAAAGAGTCTAGTAAAAACAATATTCATCATAAATCTCTTCAAAAGACTTGAGAGTAGCTATGCAGCCTTTGGAGAGACTTTAAGAAGAATGCTAGACTATATAAAAGCAGTAAAATATTATGCTGGAAAATACTCAATATTCATACCACCGAAGATGAGGGGGGACTTACTCAGTCTATTCTCTGACATAGAGAACATGGATGATGAGATAGAATTGAGAGGCCTGCCGAGACCTGAAGAACTTTTCTCAAAACCAAAATATAAAGGCTTATATGATAAATGTATATTAAGCCAGCTGGAAGCTCAAGAATTCATAGCCAAATGCTCGGCTGATGAAAAGATCATAGAATCACTTTTGAATATGCTTCCAGAGGATGATGAGAAATACCACCTATTAGAGGGGAGACTCCTTGAAATTATGAAGCAGATAAAAGAACCGAATGGAGTGATCATCTTTACACAGTATGCAGATACTGCACGATATCTATATAGAAGACTAAGAGCCTCGTTGAACAAGGTAATGTTAGTAACAGGTGCAGGAGGCTACAATGATAGAGGCGAGCAAGCTCTAGAAGATCAAATAGTGAAACGTTTCCAGAAGATCGGTGGAATACTTATAAGCACAGACGTTCTAAGTGCTGGACAAAACCTACAAAACGCTCAGTACGTAGCAAACTACGACTTCCCATGGAACCCTGTAGTATTGATCCAGCGGGTGGGGAGGATAGATAGGATAGGCTCAAACTATGACGTAATTTATCTAATCAATATTTTACCAAAGAACGGCGACCCTAACGACCCAGAGAGTTTGGAATACTTCTTAAGATTGATAGAGAGGCTTTACCAACGCTTAGAGATGATAAGAGAGACCATAGGCTTGGATGCGTCGACGCTGGGTGAGGAGGCAGCACCTAAAGACTTCTCACTACAAATCATGATAGCTAGAAACGATGTAAAAGTGCTTGAGATACTTGAACAGAAGATAGAACAGTTTACCAAAGACCCGATAGATGTTTTGGCTAGGATACTGAACGAGAAGGGTCTAGAGTGGGTTGAGAAGATCCCGAATGGGATTGGAGCTATAAAGAAGAGTTCACTTAATGGAATCTTCGTCTTATTCACTGATGGTAGCAACCACTACTGGCGACTTCACGTCTTAGATAAGAATCAGATAATCACCTCCCCAACCGAGATAGTAGACCTACTGTTGGAGGGTGAGAGTGAGAATAAGGGGGAAAAGCTGGAATATGATGAGTTAATACCTTTGTTAAGAATGGCTAAAGAATCCCTCAGGAAGGAGCTTGAAGAAGCGGATAGACGGATGGTCACAGGGATAGGGCCTGATAAGGTTGATAAAAGAATACAGACTATATTCAACGCCCTCAGCCAGCAGGGTGATGAAGGTGAAAAACTAGCCGCTATGTTCCGTAAAGTAGCGGTTAAACCAGCTATTGTAAACCAACTTTACAGAGCATATATAGAAGGGAATTTGATTAGAGAGGCGAAAGAAATACTGCCTAAAATGGTTCAGGAGAAAAAACCACCTAACCCTGAAATAAAGAAACTACGTAGAATTTGCTGGTGTTACTTCAAACCAACATGAACAAATTATACAGTAACCATTAGCCTCAAGAATAATATGGAAGGAGGTATAGAAGCAGTCTCTAGAAAGATGGTTAAACAATAATAGTTGGCCTAGAGGGTATAAGTAAGCCTCTGAAATATAGTCATAGTATGCAAGACATAGAATTTAAAAGTGTTAGGAAGGGGAAGTATGATAACGGCTACAAGTATTGTAGAAGATGTGAAGCATTCTACCTAACAGAC
>JAGDWP010000057.1 GCA_023269855.1 Nitrososphaerales archaeon
AAGATGACATGATTACTGCCATTAAGAACATAGATAGGATAGATCCTTGGGAATGTAGAAGAGATGCTGAGGAGAGATTCTCAGCTCAGGCAATGACATTAAAATATGAGAGATTATATTGGGGTGTTAAATAAGTAACCAGGTGCCGAAATCACGTGAAGGAATCTCTGCTCCCCAAAGTTAGTATTGTGATAGTTACTTATAATGCGAGAACCTCTCTAGGTAATATCTTAGACAAAGCTATTCTAAGTGCATTAAACCAAACATATTCAAATATTGAAGTGATTGTTGTTGACAATGGCTCACTCGATGAGACAGCTGATTATGTTGGAAAGATGTTTGGCAATAAGGTTAAAATTGTAAAACTATCAAAGAACTATGGCTACTGCTTAGCTGTTAATCTAGCACTTAGATATATCGACAAAAGCTCAAAATACGTGTTATTCCAAAATTCAGACGCTATACTTGCTGAGGATTACGTTGAAAAGCTTCTTGTAGTAGCTGAACAAGATCCCAGAATAGCCGCGTTGCAAGGTTTAGAGTTAAATCCTGGCAATAAGACCCATGGTAAAATAGGGGGTTGTCTAGATTTACTTGGATACTTCCGGGAGCTACGTATACGACGGGAGGAAGAGACTAATATTTATGTTGCTCGATCATGCATTGAGGTACCTTTTATCTTTGGTGCTGCCATGCTTGTTAGAAGAGATATTTTTGAAATAATCGGTGGTTTTCCTGCTGACTTCTTCATGTATTATGATGAGCCTGATTTAGCCTTTAGGTTACGGTCGCTTGGATATAAATTGAAAAGTTGTATCAATACCTACTACTTACACTACGTTGGCTTCACAGTTTCTAGATTGCATGAATTGAGCTTAGTGCCTCTTTATTTTAATAGAAGGAATAGACTTCGAATTATAATCAGGTATTATTATGGAAAATACCTCATTTTAGCCCTCATTCATAATTTCACAGTAATAATTGGTTCCATTTTAACTAAGAGCTCATTCGTTAGAAGAGCCTTGATAAGAATCTTACTCGACATACCGAGATACCTAAGAAGAGATGTAATCGTTAGGAAGCGTTATATATCGGGATTAAGAAGAGATAATGTTTTGAAAGGATTAATATGCAGGGATTCCCCTATATGGAGATTGATGTTATAATGCTTACAAAAAACTCGAATAAGCCATGGTTTAAACGCGTACTTAGTGCTATTAAGAGGGAAATCCCGGTTCATCACTTCATAGTTGTTGATGGTTTCTCGAGCGATGGAACATTAGATGTTATCCGTAATTATTTTAAGGATAATGTGATCATTGTACAGACTAAGAGACCTCTTGGGTTTGCCAGGTATATTGGTATGAAGCTTGTTGATACTGAGTGGTTTGCTTTTATTGACTCTGATGTTGAAATATTACCTGGATGGTTCGAGACAGCTAGAAGATACATTTCAATGCCTAGAGTACTAGGTGTTCAGGGGGTATTTACTAACTCAAATAATCTTTATCCAAGCAGGAATTCAGATATCAAGGCGGAAACGATTAAACCCCTGCGTAAAATCCTAAGGAAACAACTACTATTCCACGGCTTCTACTCGTGGGGTGGAGCTGATACAGGGCATGTACTTCTACACAAACTTGTTAGAGAGCTTATAGAGCCCTGCGTGCTTGCAAAGCTTCATTGCGGCGAGGATCTATATTTAGCCCAGTCGATAATTCAGAGGGGATACTATTATATTCGGGTAAATGATATGAGGGCTATACACTATGGAAGAGAGACTTTGGGTAAGGCTACTCAAAGACTTAAAGCTGAGAATGGAATTCTACTCTACTTAAACCCTGTTGACTACATGCTTTACAGTTGGTTTAGGATGATAGCTAGTTTAGCACGATCTCAGAAAAGCTCGTTACTTTACTTGGCAGCTCTTATATACTCTCCGATATCGTATGTGAAAACAAGGGTTTTACAGGCAAGGTGTAGAGATCATGACTAGAGAGTGGATAGTGATTCTAACATCCTCCTCATTCCTATCAGAGGGCCCTCGTAACTATATTCTACGGTTAATTAATTTTATGCTTCAGATCGGCATACCGGTGAAGGCTAGGATAATATATGGGAGGTCTACTCCTATTCTTATTCTAAACATCTTCTTGAATATCATTAGGAGTGGTGCTAGCAGGAAGGTGTTTATACTGCCCTACGTGAGATGGGAGGAATTAATGGCATTGATCCTCGTGCTTCCGCTTCTATCATTAGCTAGATCGAAGGTATTAGTTATTTCTCATGATGTTCACGGTCTTTATCGTAAACCTGGACTATTCTGGCGGTTACTGATATTACTACGCTCCGCTCGTCTTGCCTGTTTACCTAGTGTTTATATTGTGTATGTGTCGACATACTCAATGCTTGAAACGCTAAAATTAACTGAAACGAGGTGTATCACGGGTAAAGGTTTCATCCTCTATCCTATCCTTAAACACGAGCTGGAACCGATAAAGAGGGATGTTTTCAGCGATAAGACAATCTTACTCTTTTCAAAGATATCAAAGATGCTCAACGACTCCCTTTGGGATGTCTTAAGCAAATGTTTAACCAAGGAACTCAATATGAGGATAAAAGAGTTCATAGTTATGGGGAAGGGTAGCCAACAGGAGGTAGAGAAGCTCGTTGCCACACTTAAACGCCACAATATCATGTCTATGCCTTGGGTTAAGCTAATGTTAAATGTGTCCAACGAAGTACGTGATCGAGTACTTGAAAAAGCCTATATAATGGTGTACCCTGAATCCACGGAAGGTCTTGGAATGCCATGCTTTGAAGCAACCATGAAAGGGGTGCCTATATTGAGTGCAAGGCAAACTGCCCTTATAGAATTCGTCGATCCGGGCTTGTATAATTTAAGAACTATCCGTTATCCCGATTTCTGCAAGGCTCTAATAAAGGCTCTTGAAGCAAACCCTAAGGATCTGTTTAAAGCATCTTCTTCGATTCGATCCAGAATTCTGAAAACAACATTATTAGAGCTAAGACGTCTTTTAAAAGTTATTGAAAGTTCTTAATACTTTGAAACTTTAAAGTCGCGCGATCCATGAATACAAGAAATACAATTCTCATAATTGCTGGTCTATGCAGTAGAACTGGTGGTGCTCTCAGAGCTTTACAAACCGTAGAATGGCTTCTAAGAACGTTTAAGGATGTCCATATTCTAGTAAACTTAACGTCAATCCTAGGTGCCCTAAATCCTACTAGGTTTAGGGTTTGGAAACGTTAGAGTGTTGGGAATCATCATGAGCTTCCTGAAAAGATGTGAAGTGATGGATAAGGAGTTAGAGACAGTGAGAAGCCTACTATAAGAAATGGGTATTGTGAGACTTCTCTTATCACGTATTCTAAACTTCCTTTATTGGAGAACGCG
>JAGDWP010000064.1 GCA_023269855.1 Nitrososphaerales archaeon
ATGATTCTATGAGGAGGAAGTAAATTCTTTATTAGTTAGTTTCTCCTTTTTTATCCTGACTAGGGTGGTAGAAATGAAGGAATCAACTAAGATGCTACTACACTATATTACAGGCTTCCTCATCTTGGTGACAGGGGCCATACACTTGTTAACCAACAATCTAGAATCATTTAGATGGATGAAGGCGATATTATTCTATCCAGTCAGTCTCGGAGTATTCTTAGCAGCAGTCCTCTACCATGCTATGAATGGTTTAAGAGTAATATTGATAGAGCTGTTCCCAGGGTCGAGGAGTGGAAGAATAATAACTCTAACCTTAATGTTGGTCGGGGTCATATTCTTTATATCTGGATTCTACTTCCTACTAATACTATTCGGAGGATGATGATTTGTGATGAAGAATGAGGTTAGGAAAATAAAGTTCAAAGTATTCCGATTCAATCCCGCTGTAGATTCTTCACCAACATGGAAAATTTACGAAATCGAAGCTGACAGAAGCTTGACAGTGCTGGATGCTCTCTTGAAGATAAAAGAAGAACAAGACCCTTCTTTATCAGTTAGATATTCTTGTAGGCAGGCTATCTGCGGGTCATGCGGAATGATGATAAACGGTAAACAGAGGCTCGCATGTTTCACAAGAGTTCTAGAATTAAATTCTAATACAGTCGTTGTTGAACCTCTCAATAATTATCCGATAATCCGAGACTTAGTGACAGATTTCTCTGACCTCTTCAAAAAAGAGAAAGCGATTAAGCCTTATATAATTAGAGATGATGTTGAAGAAATGCTGAATCCTACAGGTATGTATCTTCAAAAACCTGAAGAATTATTAGAATACATACAGTTCGCAGATTGTATAGAGTGTGGTTTATGTTCTTCTGCATGCCCAACATACTCAACTGACTCACTCTTTCTAACACCGATGATACTGAATAAAGCATATAGATTCTCCGTGGATTCTAGAGATGCTGGCTTAGCTTTCAGACTCCCCGCCTTAGACTCGGAACATGGGTGCTGGAGATGCCATTTCGCAGCAGCATGTAGTAGTGTCTGCCCGAAGGGAATAGACCCTGCAAAATCCATACAGTTATTGAAGAGGCTGATAACTTCTTCAACTATCTTTAAGAGGACTCGGAAGAAAGAGTTACAGATGGTTTCTAGACCGCATGCAACTGAATCTACTATAATCTTCTAACCCTATTCTTCATTTCTTATTCTTCTTCTTTTTATTATTCATCTTCTCAATTATCATCCTATTCCTCGTCGTATCTACAGCTATTCTAAGTTCATCCCCTTCTTTAAATGGGAACTGACTATCATGTGCAAGCTTCGCCGGGACGTGGATATAATAGTACTCGTTACCACTTACATGGATCTTTTTTCTAAGATAGCTCCTCGCCTGGAGCATAGATACACCTGCAAGATAGAATGAAGCTTAGTATATAAAAATTGACCGAATTTTTATATATAAATTTATTCCCATTAATTACTTTTTATACATCCCTGATTAAAAACATTGCTCTCATCATCTTAAACTATATTCAATTTACAGATTCTGGATCTTCATGCTATATTAAGCGTTTCTCCGAGCTGTGCCCTGGAAAGATGCTTGAAGATGGATCAATATACTTCTTAGCCATGTTAACAGCTATCGCTGCTTGCGCGAACCCCACTACTATCAAATTCAGTTTCACTGAGTCTGAAGGATAAGCTATATCTCCTGCAGCATATACTCCTGGAAGGTTGGTTTCCATCTTACTATTCACTTTTATGTGGTTGTCAACAATTTCTAATCCCCATTTCTTGAAGATTGAGAGATCCACTTCGTATCCGAGTTGAAGTATTAGAGCATCAACTTCGAAAGTTACTTCTTCACCCGTCTTATTATTGAATATTGTAACTTTCTCAAGTCTACTTGTTCCTGAAGCCTCCTTAACTTCATACGGTATCATTACTTTGATAGGAGAATGGAAAACTTCTATCACGCTTCCCTCGTGAGCTCTAAACTCTGTCCTCCTATGAACTAGGATTACTTCAGAAGCTATATCCTTTAATTCTAAAGCCCAATCTACTGCTGAATCTCCTCCTCCAACAATCATTACCCGTTTTCCACGGAACCACCATTTATCAGTAACTTGATAAAATACTCCATTCCCCTCAAATCTATTAACAGATGGATTGTCAAGCTTTCTAGGTTTTATAGCTCCTCTACCCGCACATATTATAACCGTTTTACTATAGTGGACTCCCTTATCACTCTTTAACTGTATCGTATGATCATCCACGTATGATAATTCTTCTACGCGTTCACCTAATACTAATGTAGGCTTATATGCCATAGCTTGAATCTCAAGATTCCTAACTAGATCTCTTGCAAGTATTTTTGGGAAGCCAGCTACATCATAGATATATTTGTCTGGATACAATGTAATAAGTTGTCCACCAACTCTATCTAGAGCCTCAATAATCTTTGTCTTCAAACCACGCATACCTGCAGCATAAAAAGCAGCGAATAGCCCTACCGGTCCAGCACCTATAATGGTAACGTCATACAATACATCTGACCCCATCTCCATACAAATGACGATAGTGTTGTCCGTAATAAAATGTTGTCTTTGTTGATTAGAGTTTCGAATATTTTTATTTATTGTTAGAATTTATGATTATTGCTTTTGAACAAGGACTTGTATTTTCATCATTGACTCATATATGCATGTGTACTCTATCCACTAGGGTGAGGAGTGGATTGTTATTAGATTTCTTAACAGCTTATACAGATGTAGCTTCTCTATCAGTACGAATAGCTGTAGGGTTACTCATGAGTATTCATGGACCCCCTAAATTGAGTAGTTCAACAAGATCTCAGATTAGGGGGATGATACAGCAGCTAGGGATACATGGAGTATTATTCGATCTAGTTACATTACTGAAGTTTCTAGGCGGACTATTTTTACTACTAGGATTCCTTACGAGGATAGTATCGATATTGTTTATCTCAGAAATCATTGGTACGATTATTCTCTACATCACCAAACTCGGAAAGATGGTTCCATCTCCAGAAGTCTTGACCCAGATGGTGCAGGCTTCAAGGAAATTTATGCGGGGATATATGTCAGGTGTAGGTGGATGGGAATTAGATACAGTGATTATAGCATGTACAATAGTAACGCTAATACTGGGAGGGGGAACATTCTCCGTTGACTCCTTAATAGGTCTATAAATACTATACCAATGAATGAAATTATCTATTAACAGAATAAATAATATGGATGATATAGTAGAAAGTATCGGTCAAGAAATATAAAACTACATTAGGATCCCTTCAGATTTATAAGAAACACGTGGCATGGGTACTGTCAAGTTGGTATTACCTCCCTTCCTCCGATTTTGAGTATGTTGTATAG
>JAGDWP010000048.1 GCA_023269855.1 Nitrososphaerales archaeon
AATGAATCCCAAGAGCTACGTATGTCCACCAAAGACATACGTAGCTCAGAACCCTTTAATAGTATTTGGAGGGTTTCGGGATGATTTCTCAATAAGTATAAACTCTAGGTTTTTGTTAATGTATATAGTCTAAAGACTTTTTAGCCTCTTTCAATAAAGATCAATGATGATGTTAATCTGTTAAGGAGGTGACTAGGGTATGTCTGAGAAGCCTTGGTTTAAGAATTGGCCAGAGGGGGTTCCGAAAAGTTTAGACTATCCTAAAGTCCCTCTTCATGTTTTATTAGAGAAGAGTGCTCAGGATTTTCCAGATAAGCCTGCCGTAATCTTTCTAGGTAAGAAGATAACGTACAGAGAGTTGAATAGTTTAGTGAATAAGTTCGCTACAGCATTGCATAATCTAGGTATAAGGAAGGGGGACGTTGTCGGATTATATCTTCCCAATATGCCTCAATTCATAATAGCATATTACGGAGCTTTAAAGATTGGCGCAATAGTTACAGGTATAAGCCCACTATTTGTAGAAAGAGAGCTGGAGTTCCAGCTCTCAGATTCAGAAGCTAAAGCAATAGTGCTACTAGATGCACTGTTTCCAAGATTTAATAAGATTTGGGAGAAGACGAAAGTTAAGTTTGCAATAGTAGCTAGGTTTGCAGAATATATGCCTAGTCTCAAAGCTTTCCTAGGTAAACTCTTAAAAAAGATACCTACAGCAGAAGTTCCACCTCAACCCAACGTATATTTCTTTAAAGAATTAGTGGAGAAGACCCCTGAGCAGCCGCCTAGCGTGGAGATTAACCCTGAAGAAGACTTGGCTGTACTACAGTATACGGGTGGGACGACTGGTTTACCGAAGGGAGCTATGCTAACCCACATGAACCTAGTATCTAATGCTGTCGGATGCTCTGCATGGCTTAGAGCAAAGAGAGGTGAGGATACAGGTTTATCCGTTCTTCCATTCTTCCACATCTACGGCATGACAGTGGCCTTGAATTTCACAATATATGCTGGAGCAACAATGGTTCTACTACCGAGATTCGACGTACTCGAAGTACTGAAGTCAATACAGGAATACAGGATAACATTATTCCCAGGAGTCCCAACAATGTATGCATTAATAGTAGATCATCCAGAAGCGAAGAAGTATAACCTCAAGTCTGTAAAGTTCTGTATATCGGGTGCTGCTCCTCTTCCACCAGAAGTCCAGAGAAAGTTTATGGAGATGACTGGGGCTGTTCTTGTTGAAGGATACGGTTTAACAGAGGCTTCCCCTGTAACACATTGTAATCCTCTAGACCCAACAATGAAGACTGTTAAGATAGGTAGCATAGGTATCCCATGGCCAGACACTGATGCAAAGATAGTTGATGTAGAAACTGGGGAAAAAGAGATGCCTATAGGGGAAGTTGGAGAATTGATAGTAAAGGGGCCACAGGTTATGAAAGGTTACTGGAAGAGACCTGAAGAGACTAGGGAAGTCTTGAGAAATGGGTGGCTTTACACTGGCGATCTTGGAAAAATGGACAAGGATGGATACTTCTACATAACTGATAGAAAGAAAGATTTGATTAAGTATAAAGGTTATAGTGTTTATCCAAGAGAGCTCGAGGACATATTGTATGAGCATCCAGCTGTTAAGCTTGCAGCTGTAATTGGTAAACCTGACCCAGTCTCTGGAGAGATCCCGAAAGCGTTTATTGTTTTAAAGGAGGGGGCCACGGCTACAGAAGAAGAGATAATGAGGTTCGTGAATGAACGGGTTGCACCATATAAAGCGATTAGAGAGATCGAGTTTAGGAAAGAGCTGCCGATGAGTATGGTTGGGAAAGTTCTGAGAAGAGTATTGAAAGAAGAAGAAATGAGGAAAATCCAGACATCTTCACAGTCCTAGAAGTTTTAAAGCGTTTAAACCTAACACGCTCTCTAAATTTTTTTCTGATAGTAAACTTTTAGTTTTGACCAGCTCTATTAAGCTTGCTAGACCGTATCCACCAGCTACTGGGTAATCTGACCCGAACAAAACTTTACTCCAACCTATATCTCTATCTATTTTCTCTACGTACTTCTTCTCCATCAAGATGTATGGAACAGCTGAAATATCGAACCATACATTGCTATACTTCCTACCCAGTTGAAGGGCTTCATCAAACCATATACCTGGATACTTCAAGCTATACGAGCCCATGTGTGCTAAAACTACTTGAACATTCTTGAACTTCTTAACATAGTATTCTAGTAGACTTGGATTCGCATTCTCAGAGAAAGAAGGCTCCTCCCATATCGATGGATCACATCCTGTATGGAATATTATGAATTTCCCTTCACGTTCACAGAATTCGAAGATGGCTTCGAGCTTATTCTTTTCTCTTAACGGGTTGAAGAACTGAAGAGTCGGGATAAGTTTGATACCTATCAACCCAAGCTTCTCTATTTCTTTCAATTTTTCCTTTACGTATGACATATTTTTAGATGGGTTCACGGAGCCGACGCCGATAAACCTTTCAGGATTGCTTCTCACAAGGTCTCCTACATACTCATTGCTCGTATAGCATGTTTTAAGAATCTTCCTCGCATCCTCTAGGCATTTTAGACAGTTCAAACTGTTAAGCTGTACACATTCTTGGAGAAAACTCATAGAAGAATATTCACCGTCCAAGTAATATTCATCTATATCTAAAGCTAGTAGAACAGCTTTATCCACTCTTGCCCTCCCAACTTCTTTCACTAGCTCTTCCCGACTAATTATCTTCGGGATAGGATGTACATGGAAATCAATTACTTCTGCAATGGTTCCAACACCTTCAAATCCATAGAGTATCAAGGACAGGAAACTATATAATTTTTATAGTTACATATATTCGCATCTTCTACATCTCTTTAAAGCTTATATTCTTAACATTCTTGAACATTTATAGTGTGTTTTGTGGAGTGATGTGATTTGGAGATTATTGTATGCGTTAAGCATGTTCCCGAAGTAGCTGAAGTTGAATTGAGAATTGATAAGAGTGGAAGAGATATTGATAGGAGTGGGCTAGTATACGATATAAACGAATGGGATGATTACGCTGTAGAGGAAGCTATAAGGATTAAAGAGAAGTTTGGAGGAAACGTAACAGTGGTGACAATCGGAGATGAAAACTCTGATAGCACCCTTAGAAAATGTTTAGCTAAGGGAGCAGATAAAGCGATTAGGATAACAGACAAGAGGATAAATTCTTCAGACCCTTTCATAGTAGCGAAAGTTCTCTCTGAAACATTGAAAAAAATATCTTTCGACCTAATCTTAACTGGCGTGCAGTCAAGTGATGATGGATACGCTATGGTTGGTCCAGCACTCGCTGAATTATTAGGGATACCCCATGTAACCATGGCTAAGAAGATCGAGATTAAAGATAATTCAATCATCGTTAATAGAGAATTAGAGGGAGGATTAGGGGAAGTTGTAGAAATTGAGATGCCTGCTCTCATCACTGTCCAGACTGGGATAAATGAGCCTAGATATGTATCAATCATGGGGATTAAGAAAGCTATGAAGAAAGAAATAAGGATACTATCGATAGATGACCTAGGTTTGAATGAAGAAGAAGTAGGCGTTGATAATTCATGGCTACAGATAATGGAGATGTATATTCCACCAGTAGAGAGAAGAGCTGAATTCATTAAGGGTAACCCAGAAGAAGTCGCTTCAAAGATCGTTGAGATAATCAAGTCGAGGGGGCTGATTTAGATGAGGGAGATCATTGTTCTAGCTGAGCATCGGAGAAATGAGATAAGAGATATAACATTTGAAATGCTTACTAAAGGTAGACAATTAACTGAAACAATCAACGCTGAACTAGTCGCAGTAATCTTAGGAAAGAATATTAGAGATAAAGCTGAAACACTAGCAAACTATGCAGATAAAGTCCTAGTTATAGATGATGATAGATTCGAATTCTTTAATTCCGACATATATCAACAAGCATTATCAACAATCATAAGAGAGAGAAAACCATTCTTAACAATGATTGGACACACATCCTATGGACTGGAGTTAGCTCCAAGCCTTGCAGTCTCATTAAACATACCTCTTGTAACAGATTGTCTAGAATTAGAATTTAGTAATGGAAATCTAATTGCCACAAGGCAGATGTATGGAGGAAAGATGTATTCTAAGGTTAATGTCAAGAAGTCGGAAAGCTATATTGTTACTATTAGACAAGGTATAGTCACACCTATTGAGGGAAAAGCTAGAGGAGAGATAATAGAGCTTCCACCTCCAGTTATAGAACCCGTTAAGAAGAAGTTTATAGAATACGTTCTTCCAACAGTAGGTGAAGTAGATATTTCTTCAGCAGATATTCTAGTTGCAGTAGGAAGAGGCATAAAGGATCAAGCAAATATCCCTCTTGCAGAAGAACTGGCTAAAACTATAGGTGGAGTAGTAGCATGTTCAAGACCTATAGTAGATAAAGGGTGGCTCCCCTCAGATAGGCAAGTAGGATCATCTGGTAAGACTGTTAAACCCAAACTTTATCTAGCATTAGGTATTAGTGGAGCATTCCAGCACATCATAGGTATGAAGAACTCCCAATTGATAATAGCTATCAATAAAGACCCTAACGCACCCATATTCAACGTAGCCCATTACGGCGTAGTTGAAGACCTATTCAAGATAATACCAATACTAATTGAGAAAATAAAAGAAGTAAGAAAGAAAACATAGCTGTTTAAACTAGGTGAGGTCAGTATTTGTAGAATCCTCTTCCAGCTGTTTTACCTAGCCATCCATTTTTCACGTAGTCTACTAGTAGAGGGCATGGATTGTACATTTCCATCTTATATTTATCGTATAGCTGGGTTAGTTTCTGGAGAATGTTGTTTAATCCTTTCTTGTCAGCGTATTCGCATGGTCCCTGCGGCCACCCTGTCCCAAGCTTCATCCCTGTATCTATGCTTTCAGGATCTGCTACTCCATCATGTATAATCCATGCAGCTTCATTTACAGCTACAGCCCAAGACCTCTCATAGTCGTATTCATCTGATAGTTCGAATGGTATACGTGGTCTACCCTTAGACCAATCATAGAAGCCTGCTCCAGTCTTCTGACCAAGCTTTTTTTCTTTAACAAGCGGCTCAATGACTTCAGGGCATGGCTTGAATCTTTCACCATACGCTTCATAGAGTACTCTGCCTACTTCATATGCGATGTCTAATCCTACATAATCACATAGCTCAAACCACCCCATCGGGAAGCCTCCACTATACTTTACTGAAGAATCTATTCCTTCCATACTTGCTTCTTTCCTATAGTATGTCCAGAAAGCTTCATTGAATACTAATCCAAGTATCCTGTTAACTATGAAGCCTCTAACATCCTTCCTACAGAGTATAGGTGTTTTACCTAGGGTTTTAGCTACCTCCATTATTTTGTTTACGGTTTCATCACTCGTCCCCTCTCCTTTGATTACTTCGATTAACTGCATTAACTGTGGTGGGTTAAACCAATGCATCCCAACTACTTTATCAGGTCTCCTAGTTGCTCTACCCATCTCACTAATGCTTAGTGTAGATGTGTTGGATGCGAGGATGGCGTGTGGTGGAGCTAAACCGTCAACTTTCCTGAAGACCTCCTTCTTTATCTCTATATTCTCTGGTACTGCTTCTACCATCAAGTCTATATCTCTTACTGCTTCTTCATAGAGAGTGGTTGGCTTAATTCTTGAGAGAGCTGCTTCTGCATCTTCTTTTCTAATACGTTTCTTTTCAACGAATTTATTCAAGCTCCATGCAATATTCTGTAAAGCTTTCTTCAGTATCTCTTCACTTATATCAAGTATGTTCACGTTGTATCCCTTCATAGCGAAGACTTGAGCTATCCCGCTACCCATGACTCCTGTACCTATAACTGCAATATTTTTAATCTCTCCACTCAAAATATTCCCCTCATAAAGTGGATAGAGTAATCAAGTATATACGTTTTCAGTTGCAATATTATTCTGTTTTCTCAGCTGGCTTAAACTCGTATGTAACTCTTCCATCTTCCATCACTTTGGCGACGAGCCTTACCTTCATACCTACCTTAATATCTTTTCTTTTAACATCCGTCAACCATGCGAGAGCTTTTACACCTTCTCTCAATTGAGCGATAGCTACAGTGTATGGTTGCTGGTCCTGGAAGCTTACAGGTCTAACAATTATATGCGTAAACGTTATGATTTCACCTTCACCGCTAAGCTCAACCCAATCCATATCGGATGAATAACATTCTCCACAATCTGCTACGGGTGGGAAATACAGTCTTCCACATTTCCTACATTTCGTTCCATAGATTTTTCCTTCTCTTAAGCCATCCCAGAACTTCTTGGTCTTGCTGATAGGTATATTGTAGGATATCTCAAGTTTACGTGACCGCAATGTGGGAAGCTCGCTCATAGTATATCACCTCTTAAGAATGGTTACATAACAGTAATGACCTGTGCCTCCAACATTGTGAGCCAATGCTACATAGTTTTTCATAGGGGCTTGACGGCTTGAAGGCGTAACCTCCTCTCTCAACTGCTTAGTCAATTCAACGATCATGGACACTCCTGTTGCACCTATCGGGTGACCTTTAGCTTTTAATCCTCCATCAACGTTTACAGGTATCTTCCCGTAAATCTCAGTCTGACCTTCCCTAACCATTTTAAATCCTTCTCCTCGACTGCAGAACCCTAAGTCCTCATAGGCCATCAATTCAGCGATAGTAAAACAATCATGAACATTTGCTACATCAATTTTTCCCGGTTCTACTCCAGCAATCTTGTAAGCTGTTCTCGAGGCCTTTACAGCAGCATCCAGCCCTATGAAGTCATCTCTATATGATAGTGTCCCTGTCCCAGATGATACACCTATCCCAGCTATCCATACAGGTGTATCTATCTTTAATTCTCGCACTTTCTCTTCTGAGGCTAAGACTATTGAGGCGCTGCCATCTGTTATCGGACAGCAATCATATAGTTTAAGAGGCCATGCTACTACATATGAGGATAATACGTCTTCTACTGTTATCTCTCTCTGTAATTGTGCTAGAGGGTTCATTGCTCCATATTTGTGATTCTTTACTGCGACTAATGCGAGATCTTCCTCTGTGGCCCCAAACCTATTCATGTAAGCTGTAGCGTAGAGTGCATAGTATCCTGGAAAAGTTAAACCAAAGTTTTCAAACTCCCATAGATAGGAGCCTGCTCTACCCATCAACTCGACAGCTGTAAAAGTATCCACCTCCCTCATCTTCTCAACACCGATAACGAGAGCTAGATCAACATATCCGCTTGCAATTGCAGTATATGCTGAATGAACAGCAGCACTGCCTGTTGCACATGCTGCTTCAACCCTCATTAACCCTGCACCAGTCAACCCGCAGTACTCAGCTACTGCTACCGCAGGCAGAGGCTCCTCATACCATACTCCTACTGATCCCAAGGTTACATAGGGGATGTCTCTAGGTGTTAGTCCAGCTTCCTCGAGTGCAGGTTTAACAGATTCGAATGCGAGTTCTCTAACGTTAACGTCTTGCCTATCCCCGAACTTGCTGTGACCTACACCGATTACTGCAACCCTCCTCATGTTCGGCCACTTTCAGAGCATTTTCCTAGAGAACTCGTCTTCAGTCTCCTCTGAATTCAGGTTTAGACTTTGACATGAATGCTTCTATCCCTCTCTTAACATCGTTTGTTGAGAAGAGTAAAGCCATGAGAGCGGATTCAAGCCTTAGCCCGACTTCTAACGGAACTTGGCTACCGAAATTCAACGCATACTTCGCATATCTTAAAGCTACTGGAGGACCATCACATAGTTTCTGAGCCAATGATCTCGTTTCATCTCTAAGCTTCTCAAAAGGTACTACTTTATCTACTAAACCGATCTGGTATGCTTCTTCAGCTTTCAATCTCTCTCCAAGCATTACAAGTCTCTTCGCATTTCTTAAACCAACTATTCTTACAAGCTTCTGAGTACCACCCCATCCAGGGATTATTCCAAGATTTATCTCAGGGCTTCCAAGCTCAGCGTGTTCTGAAGCTATCCTGAAATCACATGCGAGAGCTAGTTCCAATCCTCCACCTAGTGCGTAACCATTTATTGCAGCTATAACTGGTTTAGATAATTCTTCTATTGTAGAAAAGACTTTTTGACCTTTTCTTGAAAATTCTTCAGCTATGACGGGAGTAGCTTTAGGGAAAGCGGTTATGTCTGCTCCTGCACTGAAAGCTCTATCCCCCTCACCTGTGATTACTACGCATCTTACACCTGGATCGCTCTCAATCATTGTTAAAGCATCCAGTAACTCTTCCATCATAACTTCATTCAAAGCATTCAACCTATGAGGTCTATTCAAGATAATCCAAGCAGTACGGTCTTCCCTCTCAACCTTAATAGTCTCATAAGGTTTAGACACAATACATCACCTCACACACATAATATGCTATCAAAGTATTTTAGAATTTCGTCAGTAGATACTTTAAAGTTGTTAGTCTCTGAATCTCTGAGGTACCCTCATATATCTCTGTAATCTTGGCATCCCTAAAGTATTTCTCAACTCTGTACTCTCCCATGTATCCATATCCTCCTAGGACTTGTATTGCTAGGTCAGCTGTCTCTACAGCTATTCTACTAGCGTAAAGCTTCGCCATAGATGTAATCATAGGATCCATTTGACCTTGGTCTATGAGCCATGCAGCTTTATATGTTAGTAAACGGGCTGCTTCAATCTTAGTAGCTGCTTCAGCAAGCCTACACCCTATATCTTCAAACTGAATAATTGGTTGGCCAAATGCTTCCCTAGTCTTAGCATACTTGAATGCTATCTCGAATGCTCCTTGAGCTGTTCCTACAGCTTGAGCAGCAACTATAACTCTGCTACGGTCGAAGAACTCCATTGAATGATAGAATCCCCTATTTAATTCTCCGACAATGTTCCAATCTGTTACTTTAACATCTCTAAGAGAGACCTCTCCTGTGGTTGTACATCTAATTCCCAGCTTATGCTTCTGCTTAGTTACATCTAGCCCAGGCGTCCCTTTATCTACTACGAATAATGTTTGTCCACGGTATGTTGGTCTAACCTTTGTATCCGTCTGGCATAAGACTATGATGAAGTCTGCGATTGGAGCATTAGTTATGAAAGTTTTTGTTCCATTTATCCACCATTCACCACCATATTTCACAGCCGTCGTATCTAGCTTTGTTAAATCACTTCCTCTAGCAGGCTCAGTAAAAGCTGCAGCTGAAATATACTCTCCTTTAACGACTTTCGGGATATATTTTTCTTTCTGCTCTTCTGTTCCATGCCGTAGTATTAACTCGCTTCCGAAAGTACCTATCATCGTAGCTATTCCAAGAGATGAGTCTGCTCGGCACATCTCCTCGATTACTATGCATGCTTCCAGGTATCCGTAGCCTTGACCCCCATACTCTTCAGGATAAGACAGCCCTACGAACCCTAAGCTTGCAGCTTTCTTGTAAATTTCCATTGGGAATTCTTCTTTAGCATCCAATTCTAGAGCTAATTCAGGTTTAAACTCTTTCTCACAGAATTCTCTCACAGCTTTCTTAATCTCTAACTGTTCCTCAGTTAATCTAAAATCCATAATAGACCACATTAGAGATAATGCTAGCAACTAATATAAACATTTACAATATTCATGAGACCATGAGACGTTGAAGATTCTTTCATCGAATCTTAAAAGAGGAAGACTCACATATTTTAAGCAAAATATTGAGGGTTACAATGAAAGAGGGTAAACTATAAAAGTCTAAATAAGGATTGTGAAAAGATTTATGGAGACGGGGTGTTGGCGGGGAAAAGCATTATTGATAAGATTTGGGATCTTCACACTCTATATGTGAAAGAAGATGGTGAAACATTACTCTACATCGATAGGCATTTGACTCACGAAGTTACTTCACCTATGGCTTTTGAAGGGCTTAGAGAGAAGAATAGGAGAGTTCGGAGACCAGATCTTACATTCGCTGTAATGGATCATAATGTTCCCACATCCGATCGGCTTAAACCTATTCAAGACGAGATGTCCGCTAAACAGATAGAAGCTCTAGAAAGAAATGCGAAAGAATTCGGGTTAACATTATTCGACCTTTACAGCCCATTCCAAGGAATAGTCCATGTTATCGGACCTGAGCTTGGCCTAACAATACCTGGGATAACCCTCGTATGCGGAGACAGCCATACATCTACACATGGTGCACTAGGAGCATTAGCATTCGGCATAGGTACCAGCGAGGGAGAACACGTATTTGCAACTCAAACTCTGTGGCTTAAAAAGCCTAAGAAGATGCTTATCAGTCTAGAAGGAGCACTTAGTAATAATATTACGGCTAAAGATGTAGTCCTCTGGATAATTAGGAATATCGGTACAGGCGGTGGAATAGGCTACATAGTTGAATATGAGGGACCAGTTGTTAGAGAGATGAATGTAGAAGAACGTATGACGTTGTGTAATATGATGATTGAAGGTGGGGCGAGAACCGCTATAATATCTCCAGACGATAAAGTATTCAATTATGTTAAGGGTAGACCTTACGCTCCAAGCGGTGATGAATGGGATCAAGCATTAGAATACTGGAAGACTATTGTAAGTGATCCTGACGCAGAATACCATAAGACTATTAGATTCAGCGTAGATAAATTGGAGCCGCAGGTAACATGGGGAACTAATCCAGCCATGACTGTAGGTGTTACTGAGGAGGTGCCAGACCCGAGAGATTTCGATGACGCGAAAGAAAAACAAGCTGTTGAGAGAGCTCTAAACTATATGGGGTTACAGCCTGGTACAAAGATTACGGACATAAGTGTAGATGTAGTCTTTATAGGTTCATGCACTAACGGTAGATTAACAGACTTGATCGATGCTGCGAGAGTCGTAGTAGGTAAGAAGGTTGCACATAATGTGAGAGCGTTGATTGTCCCAGGATCTCAGCTGGTTAAGAGAAATGCGGAGAGACTAGGGCTACATAGAATATTCATCGATGCAGGGTTTGAGTGGAGGAACCCTGGATGCAGTATGTGTATAGCTATGAATGAAGATAGACTCAGACCAGGGGAGAGATGCGCAAGTACGTCTAATAGGAATTTTGAGAATAGGCAGGGACCAGGTGGTAGAACCCACTTAGTCAGCCCAATCATGGCGGCTGCGGCAGCAGTCTACGGCAAGTTTATAGATATTAGGATGCTTGATTTACCAAGCAGGAGTGAGGTGTTAGAGTATGCTAGAACCTATAAAGGTTATTGAGGGGAAAGCTGCACCTCTAAGATTAGAGAATGTTGATACTGATCAGATTATCCCTGCTGAATTCCTGAAGATACTTGGCAAGAAAGGGTTGGGGAGATACTGTTTTTACCGTTGGAGATATAATGAAGATGGAAGCTTAAGAGAAGACTTCATACTGAATAATCCGAAATACAGAGATGCATCTATACTTATAGCGGGAAAAAATTTTGGGATAGGTTCTTCAAGAGAGAATGCTGTCTGGGCTCTCCAAGACCTAGGGATAAAATGTGTAATAGCTCCATCTTTCGGAGACATATTCTACGTTAACTCATTAAAGAATATGCTTTTATGTATAAAGCTTTCTGAAGAACAAGTGAAGATGCTTCAAGAATTAGCTGAAAGAGAAAACCTTATTCTTAGGATAGACTTAGAGAAGAATATCATTGAATATCGTGGCGGAGTAATAAGCTTCGATTTAGATAGAGTGGTCAAAGAGAGGTTCCTGCAAGGATTGGATGAGATACAGTTGACTCTAAAGCATATAGAGAAGATAAAAAAGTATGAAGAAGGTATGCCGAGTTTCCTACTACCTAAGGCTAGAAGATTCATTCATGATTAGAGCTTGAGCTGAGCTATAGCATTCTTCACTGTTTCCGCACTCTTCATGAAAGCATTCTTTTCTTCATCATTTAATGGGAGCTCAATAATGTTTTCCACACCATTCCTCCCTAGAACTGCTGGGACAACTAGGCATACATCTGATACACCGTACTCTCCCTGAAGATATACTGAAGTCGGTATAACCCTCTTCTGGTCTTTAACTATTGATTCAACCATTATTGCGACTCCAGCACCTGGAGCATGGGATGCAGACCATCCCTTCAACTTGATTACTTGTGCACCCATCTTCCTAGTTTCTTCAACTATTTTGTCAATCTTCTCTTTTGGTAAAAGTTCTGTTAATGGTTTACCACATACATAGGTGTGTCTCGGTAGTAGGACCATCGTTTCTCCATGTTCCCCAATAATCGGTACATCCATAGATTTATAGGAGACTCCTAGCTCTCTCTTTATCAATGTCTTGAATCTTCCAGTATCTAGTGGACCGCTGAAGCCTATTACTCGATTCCTCTCGAAGCCTGTGACTTTGTAAGCTACATACGTCATCACGTCAAGCGGGTTTGTAACAATGATTACTTTAGAGTTCGGAGCATACTCCTTAACTCTCTCAGAGACCTGCTTGATTACTTCATAATTCTTGAATAGTAGATCCATCCTAGTCATATCGGCTTTACGGATGAATCCTGCAGGGATAACTACTATGTCGGAGCCTGCCATATCTTTATAATCATTTGAGCCTCGAATATCTACATCTATCCCCAGTATCCCACACATATGAGAAAGGTCTAACGCCTCACCTTGAGGTAAACCTTCCACAATATCTATCAAAGTTATATCATCCAATTCTTTTAATGCAATATGGATAGCTGCAGAGATACCTACACGTCCCGCACCAACTATAGTTATCATATCACTTTCTCTATAGTGTACCAGTATTTTAAGTCTTTCTCTACATTTTTAGGTGCTGTAACCTTAAGCTTTTCGCATCACTTCCTCGATTATGGATATCATTGTGTAGGGTTCTAGGACTCTATATCTACATGGAGGTTTTCCTAGACTCATATGGTATCTTACATGGTTGTAGTAGTATGTCTTCCATGCTTCAAGCGGCCTCCATATAGATTGATGACTCCTTGGAAGAAAGATGCTTATAGCTCTTGAATCCTTCCTAAGACTCAAACCAGATAAGTATAAGTAGATGGCATAACCCACAATCCATAAGGGAGTCCTACACCTCTCGAAAAGCCTCACACCTATAACCCATCAAAAGGGATAGAGCTCCCATAAATCTTAAGGTTACAGCGCCCATTTTTATAATTCTTGTGAATATCGAGATCGTAAAGTATGAAGGTCTCAACGGTTATCTTCTAAATATTTTTTCATGCCAAGATATGATACTCTTACAGTAGTATATAGGTAGAAAGGTAGGGTGATCTCTTCTTTCAGTCTTTCAACATACTCATTCACTATCTCTTCAACTGCATCATCCACTGCTAATCTTCTCTCAATAGATTCTTCAACTTTATCTCTCCAGTCATTGAGTAAGTTGATCTCCTCATCGAAATAGCTTGGAGACCAAGGTCTTTCTCCAAAATGTGGTCTAAGAATTATTTTGGATTTTAGTCTTGATAGCTTCCTTAACGTCTCTATTGCTTCAACGTGATTGTAACTTGGAGGAGGGGTCGTAGGGAATCTTAGTGGAATAGAGGGGCACTCAATAGACACTGCATCTCCCGTGATTAATGCTTGATCTTCTTCTACATAGACTGCGATTTGGTGAGGGGCATGCCCCGGCGCATGGATGAAGCGTAAAGATACATCCCCAAATTCTATCCTCTCATAATCCTGGACGCTTCGAATATTGTTAAGCTGGATGGGTTCTACTGGGCCGAAGAGGGAGGCCACTTCTCCATAAATTTCTCTTACACTCGCATTAAGCTTACTCGGGTCTAGGAAATGTTTCACAGCTCTAGGATGACATAAGACTATTGTTTTACTAGATTTTCTAATAAATTGAGATACTCCTCCAGCATGGTCTAAGTGGAGATGGGTAGGCACGATGTACTCTACTTCTGTAGGTTTTAGACCAGCTTCTCCCAAACCTTCAACTAGCTTCTGGAATGATGAAGCATATCCAACATCCACTAAGACGGCACCCCTACTTCCAATTACTAAGTAGGCGGCTACAAATTCTGGAAATCCTAAAGCATACGTATCCAGTAGATATGTATGTTCAGAAACTTTCTTCACAGTCATATCCCTTAGATCCATTTATGTATTCTTACTTCGAAGAAATTAACCTAACCCTTCCACGTAATAAGGGAAATATCTAGAGAAAGACTCAAATGACACTTTATTAGGAAGGTTCAGTAATATTTTAAGTGAGTAATTATGGCAGAAGTAGTTTTTAGAGAAGCAACTGAGAAGGATTTAGATCAAGTAGCTGTTTTAGTGGCCAGACTCAAGAGGTTAAATGAAGAATTCGATCCATTGCTTAAGGTATCTGAAAAACTTGAAGAATCGTGTAGAGAATATATGAAGAAAGCAATACATTCTGAAGATTCGCTTGTTATTGTCGCAGAACACGGGGGGAGAATTGTAGGAGTATTGAAGGCTGGATATATTAATAGAGTCTTCTATGATCCTCCTCTTGAAGGACAGATACAGGAATTCTATATTCTCCCACAGTATAGGAGGATGGGTATAGGTAAGAAGATGCTTGAGTACGCTATTGAGAAGCTTAGACACAAGGTAAGCTTCATAACTGTAAGTTTCCCGTCTCTAAACACTATAGCTGTTTCATTCTATGAAAGATTTGGTTTCAGACCGATTTTCAGCGTCTATGCCAGAGAGACAACTGAGAAAACCGATTAGTGACCTTTAAGTAAACCAGCTACTCCTCCGAAAGCTTTCTTCAACATTTCTCCTTCCTCGTGACTTGAAGAAATCAATTCTACTCTAGCTTGAGCTTTCTCTCCTTCTTCAATCCAGAAGTCAACCATAGATTTCTGGTTTACAAGTTGCAGGTTCTGAGCCCCGCATTTCTGGCAGGGTTTAGAAAGTATCTCAGGAACTTTTGAGATTAGCTCAGATTCATCTACAACATACACGTATCTTTCATCACAATTTCCACATTTCACTTCAATTTGGACTCTTTCAAGGTCTTCTGAAACTAAGAGTACATCTACAGTCCTAGATTTTAATGCTTGCAGTACTTCTTTCTCTCCGTAAACTACTGAAGGATTATCTGAAGACAGTTCGCTCATGAACTTTCTCACCAGGTCTTGTTCTTCAATCATTCTCAGCTCTTTCAAGAATTCTCGAGCTTTCTGGATTGCTTCTCTAACCCCTTCTTCTCCAGAGTAGGATGTATCCACGATATGTAGCTTGTCTTTAAGAGTGTATTGGAGGTAGTCTCCTTCAGCGAATATTTCTTTAGTTGGTCCAGGGCCCGCTAGAATTATACCTTTTATCTCAGGGTACTGGAGCAAGATCTGGTTAGCATGTTCTCCAACTCTCTTATAATACTCATTTAAGCTCATCTCTCTTAATCTCTCGAATCTGCGAGCTGACTGCCCTCCAGCTCTATGTTTACCTGGAACACCTGAAGTAAACTTCTTCATCTCAATGATTCTTCTTCCTTTTATAACTGCTATGGCGGCTTCTTCATTATCTATAACTATGACTCCGTAGACATCTTTCTCTTTAAGGAGGTCTTTGAGAGGCTCAAGATAGAATCTACTATCACATCTATAGAGGAAGATGTCTATAGGTTCGGGAGGGATGATGTGGTAGACTTCAATCTTTTCTTTTCCTGGACCGTTTTGGGGTACCGCCCCACTGAATACTATTAATCCTGTTGGACCTGCTTTGTTGAATAATTTTAATCTCTGGATTGCACTCTCGATAGCGTCTTGAACATTTTTCCTAGTAGTCTTAGATTTAATGTTTGCTGCAGTAGAGTATTCCTGCCTAAGGTATCCGATGACATCTGAGATTGGTTTACCAGGAGGAATATATATTGAGATAAGCTCAGTACCTCTACCCTCCTTAGATTCAAGCTCTTTGATCAATTTCTTAAACTTGTAAAGTGTTACAGAGTCTTTCCTATCAAGCTTAACCTCCATATATAATGACACCTCCAAATAATACTAATAGTCAAAAGCCTTCAATCATCTTACAGGAACCAGAGAAAAGACACATCTTCTAGCAAAATACAGTAAATACTAGTTAAAATGTATTTTCATAATGAGACCGATACATATGTTTCTGTGATATCTTAGAAAAACGAGTTCACCTATGAAGAATTAGATAATCAAGTAGGGATTAAACTAGCTTTAATATATTTTCTTAGTTTTTTGCTTATTGTTTGGTCAAGTATTCTTGGTTGTGTAGAAGTTTATTAATAAGCATAGCAGGTTGTTTGTTTTGGAGATGCCGACGAACGTGAGGATTAAACTGACTAGTATAGACCTCGAGAAGATTGAGCAAGTCTGCAATGAGATCAAGGATATAGCGACTAAGACTGGTACTAAGATTTCCGGCCCTATCCCTCTTCCAAGGAAGAGACTGCTCGTCCCTGTTAGGAAGTCTCCGTGCGGTGAGGGAACGAAGACTTGGAGGAAACATGAACTTAGAATATATAGAAGATTAATAGATCTACAGATTACAGACCAGAGGGTTATGAGAGCTATTATGAGGATTCAGATCCCTGAAGATGTTTCAGTTGAAATGATCGTCCGCTAAAAACCTGTTTGAAACTGATCCACGATGAGGGATACAAAATCAGGTCTATCAGATTAAGCTGAAGAAATACCTGTATGTTCTAACAACATCCTCGAAGTCTACACTATAGATATTATGATGGGGTGTTTTATTGGTCAATTTTTAAGCATTTTTCTCATCAAATTGACGGCTAAGGAAGACATCATAGAACATTTCATCGGCATAGTCACGGAGTCCTACGGAAAAAAGTTAATTAATAAAAGTAATCTGTAAATAGGTAAAAGATATGGAGTCGATAGTTGATAAAATCTCTTTTGGAGGAATTGTTGCGATAAGAGATTCTCTCTTAAAGATGCAGAGTGAAGGTAAGAAAGTCTATAGACTTGAGTCGGGAGACCCCTCCTTCGATATACCACCCCACGTTAGAGACGCTATGATAGAAGCATTAATGAAGGGATATACTCACTACACTGAGTCTACTGGTATAAGACTTCTCAGACAAGCAATACATAGAAAAGTTGTAGAAGAGAACAAGATACCAATAAAAGATCATGACCACGTTCTAGTAACTAACGGGGCCATGCATGGATTATATGTAACTTTTAGAGCGCTACTGTTACCGGGGGACGAAGTAATTATTCCTGACCCTATGTGGACTGAGATAGCTGATAATGTTAGACTCGCAGGCGGAGTCCCAGTTAGATGTATTCTAAAACCTGAAAACGATTTTGTATATGATCCAGCTGACGTGGAATCACTGATAACATCTAAGACTAAGGCAATCTTCATAAATACACCGCATAATCCTACTGGAGCAGTATATCCTAAGAAGATCCTAGAAGAAATACTAGAAATAGCTATCAGGAGAAAACTCTACATAGTTAGTGATGAAGCATATGAACACATAATCTATGACGGCTTAAAGCATGTTAGCATAGGGTCTCTACCAGGAGCTGAAGACAGGACCATAACTATCTTCTCTGCATCAAAAAGCTTCGCAATGAGCGGTCTAAGAATAGGATACATAGTAACAAATATTGATAAGATAATTGAGAGAGGGAAGAAGCTTCTTAGATGCACTATAAACGGTGTGAACTCAGTTGCACAGTATGGAGCTTTAGCAGCCCTCAACGGACCCAAAGACTACATTGAAGAAATGAGAAGAGAGTATCAGCATAGAAGAGACATGATCTATGAAGTCACTAGTAGGCTGAAATCTCTTAAACCTTTCAAGCCTAGAGGAGCATTTTACATATGGTGTAGGATAAGTGATGACTGGAGAGATAGTGAGGGTAATAGAAGTGACTGGGCCATGACTAATTATCTACTAAAATTCGGTTTAGGGAGTACACCTGGATCAGAATTCGGTCCAGCAAGTTCAGAATACATTAGGTTTTCATTCTCATGTGCAACAAGTCATCTCGCTGAAAGCTTAGAAGTACTCAAACAAGTACTAGAGTAGGCTAGAAAACCTTGAAAGTCTATATTCTCTAACAGTATCTAAATCCTTTCTCCCTGAAGCAATATCTGCGAGAAGATATCCTAAAGCTAGACCTCTCATTAACCCGTATCCTCTTAACCCATCAATGAATAAGACGTTTTCATGTCCTGGCAGAGTATCCATTAATGGGTCTAAGTCAGCTGTTATACTACATGGCCCCGACCATTCCTCCACGAACTCTATACCATTCTTTAATCTTATTTTTAGAAGCTTCTCCGCTCCACTTCTAAATCTTCTTGGAGGACTATTGAAGAATTTCGAAGAATCATCTACAAGTTCTGCATGATATCCTCCTCCAACTATTGTTCCATCGATACCTGGTCTCCAATAGCTTTCATAAACTTCATCTGCAAAAGCTGTTATATTATTTGCAGTCCTGAATCTATATGCCGGGCAGCGTAGTATAGCAGTTGGAATATTTATTCCATTCTTGGATAGGAAGTCCCTAGTCCAGGCTCCCAGACATAGTAGGACTATCTCGGCTTCGACTTCACAAGACCGTTGAAGTATTAGTTTATTTTTCTCACCGTAGATTACTTCTTCAACCCAATCTTCCTGTACACGGACTCCCTTTTTCTCTGCAATATTCATGAGGAAGTCAATGAATTGGTCTGCTTCAACTGATAAATCATCCCAAGTATATGTTACTACTTCATCCTCTGATAAGTCTAGCCATGGCCACCTCTCAGATGCATCCCTACTGTTAAATTGTTTAAAATCTATGCCCGCCTTCTTCAACAACTCCGCACTCTCTTCAGCTTCCTCAGAATCTTCAACTGAGATAAATCCTCTACAAGTTACGCCAATCTCTTCTAACCTAGAACTTCCTACAAGATTCTTTATTATGTTAATACTATTTCTTACTAGCAGTATGTCTTTAAGGTTTTCTAATTGTAAAGTTATGATGCCCGCTGATACTCTTGATGCACTTTTCTCATCACCTATCAACACTACATCGTAACCATGCTCTCTCAGCCTAATAGCTGCTGATAATCCAGCAATACCCATGCCTACAACAGCAAATTCATACAATACGTCTCCCAAAACAAACTTATCGGAAACGATTATTTAACAGCTAAAGCCTCTAAGTTTAAATGGTAATGGTGTTGTAAAGCTTAAAATAAGTTTTTATTTATTTTTGTTAAATGCTGGTTGACTCACACTGTCATACATACAGTTTTAGAATCGAAGAGTTAGAAAACTTTAAAGACATATTGATAGTAGGGGTTTCCGAAGATTATCAAAGCAGTATCCGAAATTTAGAATTGTCTACAGTTTTCCCAAACATCTTGCCCTTTCTAGGAGCTCATCCATGGAGTCTTCCAAACATCAAAGATAAAGAAATTGAAATGATTATAGAATTGGTTGAGAAGTTTAAAGGTATAGGAGAAGTAGGTTTAGATAAGAAATATAGTAGAAAATCCATAGATGAGCAAGTTAAGATTTTCAGATTATTCTGTGAAGTAGCTTCAGAGAAGAATCTACCATTGAATGTTCACGCTCTCGATACTTGGAGAGAATGCTTCAACATCGTTACTAGCTACAGTGTTAAGCATGTACTCTTCCACTGGTATACAGGCCCCATTGATCTTCTCAATGAGATAGCTTCACAAGGATACTATATCTCAATTAACCCAGCAGTGGTTATTCAGCCGAAACATATGAAAGTATTAGAGAAAGCTGAGTTAGACATGGTCTTGACTGAGAGCGATGGCCCCTACCTCTACCGTGGCATGAACCTGAATCCTCTAAAAATACGTAGACTAGTAGAGTATATTGCTAAAGTAAAGGATGCTTCACCCGAATATGTTGAAGAAGTCGTAGAAGAGAATTTCAAGAAGTTTATTTGTTAACTAATCGTTACGCATTCTATGCCATCCCTCTTACTTCTTCTAGGCTTAGACCTTAATGTTGTTCCACATCTTGGACAACATCTCACATCTATAAGATATGCTTCTTCACATCTACTACAATACTTGTAGCCTTTACTATATCTTGGAGATTTTGATC
>JAGDWP010000009.1 GCA_023269855.1 Nitrososphaerales archaeon
AAGAGAAATATGGTGAGAGGTTAACGATAACACATATAAGTCGATGGTTAAGAGGTATCCATAGTCCCTGTGGAAGAGAATTGATAATGTTGGATGACGTCAAACCGTCTAGAGAACTGGCAACGATCATTGGTACGAGAGCTGGAGATGGATATACATATATAATAGAAAAGGAACATAAATATGTAGTTGGTTTAAAATGTAAAGATGCTGACTATGCTTTAGAGTTTGCTAGATGCCTCGAAGTCGTTACAGGATCAAAACCATATATTGGAAAGCAAAAAGATGGACTCTACGTTGTCGAAGGATATTCAAAAACATTATATGAGTTACTGAAGAAGCCGTTAGACATTAAGAAGCTAAGATATTATATTGAGTATAATGTAGAGACTATGACAGCATTTCTCAGAGCATTCTTCGATAGTGAGGGATGTGTAGATAAGAACGAGAAGATACTTGTTTACAATACAGATCTAGACCTTCTCAACTACGTTAAACAACTATTACTGAAGTTGAATATAGAAGTAACAGGACCACATCTAATAGCAAAGAAAGGGGCACCGATCTATGATAGGAAAAAGGGAAAAACATATTATAGGAAGGAAGATGTTTACTATCTATATATTCGAGTAAACTCTAGAAGAAGGTTTGCTGAACTCGTTGGTTTCACTATAAAGAGGAAGATGGAGAGACTGATGAAAGCCCTTAACCTCTCCCACCATTCTTTTTCCTTCCTTAGTATTCTAAAATGTCTTACGCCATGCTCTGAAATAGTGCCAAGATACATTACATCACCATCACTAGAAAGATATACAGCTGACTTAAGTTCAAGAAAAATTCTACCCGGCCTATTACTTAAGAGATAATCAAACCTAGAATTATATCTAACTATTTCTCTTCTCTCTATTTCATATCCATGAAGTCATAGAATCTTACCATACTCTCCCTCAATTCATTTATTAAGCAGTATGAAAATTTACAATGGTATACAGTTTTAAAAATATGATGCTCAAATATCGATACGGGAATAGAGTTGGTGAGAGGTCAAATATGTATTCTAGGATAAGAAAGGTGAGTAATTTGATTGGATTGTGAAGTTACCAGATCATGTTCGTAAAAGTGATCTTCTCTTTCTCTCCTGTTTTCGTAACTTTTGCAGGTGTATAGAAGTATACTTGAGATGCACCAACCCAGCTAAGTAGAGGCCAATCCTTCAGTGAGGGATCAGAAGATGCTATGACGTTTAGTGTTATCCCGTTAAATCTCCATTCATCGATCGCTAGACTTGATTCATAGAATTCTTTATTGCTTTTTGTGAATAGAGTCTTTTTAGAGATTTCAGGTAGGACTTTCAAGGGGTTTACAGCATCTTCCGGTATTTCTGTTTTTTCTGGAATGGCCTCGATTAATTCTTTGAGTTCTTTTTCTCGGATCTCAAAGTATTCTGGTTTGCTAATTGCTGTGTCCGCCCATCTACCCATTCCAACCGGTATCGTTATTATGCCGGGAGCGGTAGTTGGTTCAACTAGAACCGGAGTTTCCACATATCCGTTAGGAGTCTCGATCTTTACTATGTCTCCCGTGTCTACTCCTAATCTAGCGGCGTCTCTAGGGTGAAGCACGGCATAGTTTCTCGGCATTATTTGTTTCATCCAGTAGTAGAATTGACTCCTATGCTTCGTGTAGAGGGGGCTTCCAGGCATAATCACTAGAAATGGGTAACGATCTTCAGGCCATATTTCTCTGAGCGGTGTACCTTGAAGCCATTTTTCAGTCGTTTTAGCTTCTATCGGAGCATATGTTGCCGGTGGAAAATATTTAGGTCCACCATAAAATCTCTGTCCAGTAACACTATTCCTAGTCATAGCAAGCTTTTCGTCCCAGAATTCTAACAACGTCCTCTTCGGTTTCCGCTTTACGACGCCGTTTTCATCGTATGACTCATCATATGATGTAAAGACTCCGCCCCTCGCCATCGCATACGCTATCCAAGGCCACTCACTGGGTACTATGTCCTTGAACCTTGCTATCCAGTAGTTTTCCTCCACAAATTTCACGTCGTCGACAGGTACTTGTTCAGGTATCAACCCTTTCTTAACAGCGTCTACTGCTCCATTAGCGTAGACTCTCATTATATAGTCCCATATGCTGTGAAGAGGAAACCATTTACCTTCATATCTTGTCTCCTTGACCCCGGGTATGCTTCTCTCTCCATAACCTGGGGTTCCCAGCTTCTTAGCTAGATCTATTAGAAACTCCCATAGGGAAGAATAACGTGGATATCCATTTGGATCCTCTCCTATCTTCATCGTCATCGGCGGGACAACAGGTACTCTCCAAGCCTCAGCATATCTAACCCCCGCGCTGGATGCATAGAGATACTGTATTCCAAGGGTCCCGGTCTCTAGATAGGTTGTATCTGGAATTATGTAGTCGGCGTAAAGGAATGTCTCATTAATGGTTGTGGTTATTGCAACAAAGAGTGGAAGTTTTTCAGTATCTCTTAAAACTTTTATGAACTTTATGCCAAAGTTAGCTGCGAGGACGGGGTTTGCGTAATACATGAATAAGGCTTTAACGGGGTATGGGTACCCTTCATCTATTCCAGCAAAAATCTCTGTATAACTTTCCTCCGGAGTTAGGGGATACCAAGGTCTTTTAGCCGGGTAAGCATTACCATCCCTCTTTAATCTTACCCAATATTCTAAAGTGTCTTCGTAGGCTACGCCATGTCTATCTATTGGTGGTCCCCACTTAACAGGCTCCCCGAAATTACTGGGACCGGTATTGTATAGTGCTCCGTTATAGTTTGTTGTGTCCGCTCTCGCCATAAGTCCACCTCGTCTATGGTAGTTGCCGATCAGCAGGTCTAGGGTTCGGTATGCCCAGACCGAGTATTCACCATTAGGCTGCATCCCAACACCTCTATGAATATAAGTGGAGGCTGCTCTTCCAGCATTGGTGAAGTCGAAGGCCATACGAACCACCGTCTCCACTGGTACACCACAGATTTCACACCACTCTTCTATACTTCTACTGAATGCTTCGTCTTTCAATATTTGCAGAGCGGTCTTAACCTCGACTTCCTCGCCTGTACTTAGTTTCACCTTACCTGCATAGAAGAGTTCAGCTTCATCCACAGTGTCGTAGGGGACCAGCTCACCGTTATAGACCACGACATATTGATTCTTTTCACCCTTACCTATGTCGCTCGCTCTTAAGAAGGTCCCCCCTCTCGGATGACCATCCTCAGTTATCACAAGCCATGTTGCATTAGTATAAACTATCTCGCCCTTCTTCTTCGCAGACTCCTCATTCGGAGACTCGAGGAATATCTTATTGTATCTTCCATTTTCTATTATCCATCTTACCATCGCCATTGCGAGAGCTGCATCCGTGCCCGGCTTTATCGGGACCCAGATGAAGTTTCCGTTACAGTCCCCTCTTGGTGCAACAGGATTTACATAATATACTTTTAACTCGCCTTCGGCAGCTCTCTCTATGATTAATCCCTGTCCCGTGGCGCCAGGATGAAGCCGGCCAATTTGGGCTCCAGCCATTATTAGCACCTTTGCTCCTCTTACATCAGGATTTATATCGGTGTATCCAGCCCATATCCTGTTTCCAGCGTAATAGCCAAGCTGACAAGAAGAAGTATGCCTTAACCAGTTTATACTTCCTATCGCGGCAACCCATCTTTGACTGAAGTCATCGCTGTGACCCTGTCCTCTCCCTCTTACGAAGACTATTTGGTTAGCTTTTGTTCCTAGGTCGGGTCTATCAGGATCTATAAGTATATCGGAGAGGGTTAGCCCCTTCGTATTCAGCTCCGCCTCCCATTTAGACTTAAACTCCTCAATCTTCTTCCTCAACTCATCAAATGTTAGATGGGATGAATTGGACAGTATCTGATTTACATCTTCCTTCATTCTGCTTAGTATATTGTTTGGGTCTTCAAATCTCGCATCTCTAAGAACTCCATATGTGAATAGTTCTCTTATACCTGGCAAACGTTCCCCGGTCTCTTCTATAACGCCACCATTTACTATCTCATCTATGAGCTGTTCCCAAGATATTGTTTTCCATCTACCGCTCCCTCTCGGTCCAGCTCGCTTCAATGGTTTTACAACCCTGTAGGGGTCATAGAGATAATGTATGCCGTCTTGACCTCTAGCGCAGAGTGTCCCAGTATATTTTAGGGATTCGCGTGCTGAAAAACTGTAAGGTAAGGGATTATACCTTTTTATCTGCTTCTCTGGTAAGACAGCTCTATTATAAACATGGTAGGGGTTTCCCTCAATCCTCTCAACTATCTGAACACCATTAACATTGATTATTCTCACTCTTATTCCACATCTTACATTGCATCCTAGGCAGCTACTATAAACGTACCTGACCTCTGGTCCATCTATTTTGTCAGGTCCATATATTGTGACGCTAGGTCTAAGGATCTTATCAACTGTACCATAGTATCCATAGATAAAGGTTCCTAGGGATGCTGCAGCAATGATGCCTTTAACTACTCTTCTTCGATTATTAGCCAACCTCCTTCACCTCTAGTGGGAACAGTGAGGAAATGATTACGAGAAGGAAGATCGCGAGAGCGATGGGCGAGGCAGTCTTGAAGAGCCAATCCGCTGGCAGATGTAGCTCGAAAACCCCCATTCCAGTCTTCGAGATTAATTGACTATTCATAAGGATGTTCCATTTATTGGCTATGGTGCCTGCGAAAGCAACCAAGGATACGAGAATGCTTATCACTAGGAAACGTAGAGCGATGAGAGATAGCACGAATGATGTTATTAGAAGCGCTATTACTATAAACATCCAAGATGTTATTGTAGTGAGACTTTGAATGATGATCGAGTCATCGAACCAGAACCACCATATACTGAGTTGAAGCGCTGTTAGAGCACTGACTGATAGAGAGCCAGCAGCATGAACTTTCAGGAGCGGCTGAATAACCTCTGCCTCCATCCGCCGCCTCCTCCAGATAAAGTAAACCAGGATAGCTATTGCTGTCGCAACAACGAATGTGTCAGCAAAGTATATTACTGGCAACATCACCCAATTTCTCCAAACAAATGACCATGTCTGCGATATTAACAGGGTTGATGGATAAAGCCCCCAAAGAGTAGCTGGTAGAAGTAGAATTATAGCAATTCCTTTAGTTATGAGGGAGAGTTTGTCATATTTCTCTCTAGAATCCACTCCTAAGGAGAATGCTAAGTAGAGTCCTTTAAAGCGTTCAACCTCCTTCGACTTCAAATACATTGGATAGGAGAAGTAGAGTAACATGAATACTATGGAGAGAATTAATGCAATTATCCACAGGATGCTTTGGAAGGCTATCAATGAAATTCCAGGCGTCGTGTAGGTGGGAGAGATATGGGGTATTGAGAACAGTAATGGAGCCTTGTGGGGAGAGCGCAAGTCTGCTAATGGCCCCAGTAAGACTACTGAGAAGAATGAGATGCCTAGGATTAAAAGTAGGGGAATAGTTTTCTCAAGCTTCTTAGTCAAATATCCGAGTGAGGCCAGGATCAGCAAGTCTGCTCCGGAGACTAGTAATGTGTAAGCAAATAGAACTGGCTCCCAAAGTAATGGTGTTGCAGCCTCATTAGGGTAGAAGTATTCTATCATCACCTATCCGCCTCCTTTGGAAGATTGATATAATATATTTGGGGATTTGCATTAGTATAGTTCTTTAATGTTTGGGTTGGTCGAGTATCTATGATGTTCTTCAGCTCGCTTTTCTCTGTGAGGGAACCGAAAATTCTTGCTCCCGTTGGGCATGCTTCAACGCATGCTGGCAGGAGATTCTTTTTAAGTCTATGATCACAGAAGGTACATTTATCAGCTGTTCCTTTAATAGGATTCATGAACCTCGCACCGTAGGGACATGCTTGAACACATGCACCGCATCCTATACACTTTTCATCGTCTACTAGGACGACTCCATTTTCATCTCTATATGTTGCACCAGTAGGACAAGGCGGCAGGCATGGAGGATTTTCACAATGATTGCATTGTTTAGGCACAAATATCACATTTCCCTCTGGTTTAACGATCCTCTCAACCCATGTTCTGAAATAACCTATCGGAACATTATTCTCTCCAGCGCAAGCCGCGACGCACGCCATACATCCATAACATTTTGTTACATCTATCACCATAGAATACCGCTTTGACATTTTTTCAGCTTTCACGGAAGCTAACGGCAACGTCAAAACAAGGATTGCGGATAATTTTATCAAGTCTCTTCTATCCAATTTTTCGTAAGCCTCCTTATCTTAATCTTGAAAGAAAAATGACTATCACCTGTATTTTAAACATTTTCAGTAAGTTCATGGGCACTGACAAGTTTTATTTAAGCTTTTATGGTTGAAGGTCTATGGCCTCGTTCTCATATTACTCTGAGTGATGTATGTCATCGATGTTATTCTAGACTCCTTCACTAGACTCTTCAGATCACATAGGTATCCTCCTATTGAGAAGCTTTATTCAATCATCTTATTCATAGCTGGGTTAAGTTTGAGGGATGTCTCTGAGAAGCTCTGCTTAACATATGCTTCTAGAGACTCTGTGAGGATATGGGCTCACAGGTTCTCTTCTCTATTCAAGCCCTCCAGGAAGGTTAGGAGGCTGATTACAGTAGATAAGACTGTTCTGAAGGTTAACGGTCAGCTCTACTATATTTGGGCAGCTATAGACGTAGATACCAACGAGATATTGGCTGTACATGCTTCTAGGGGGATCCCCAACACGATTAAATCTCTCAAGAAGGTATTGGATTCATGGGATGGTAAGCCAGTCATAGTAGTTGATAGAGAACCATGGTATAGATGGGCATTAGAGAAGCTCGTAATAAAATACTTCCATGAAACATTCGGTAACAGGAATAAGATTGAAAGATTGTTTAGAGAATTAAAAGATAGAACGAAGAAGTTCTGCAACAATATTAACGCAAAAACAATTAAATGCATAGAAGAGATAACAACAGCAATAGCGCTGATACACAATATAATCAAGGTAAGAAGCGGGGAGGTAATACTAACTTGACAGTACCAAGTTCATGGTATGAATCTTTATTTACCTAATTAGTTAACTAATCATTAAGGAGTAATCCATAAATATTCAAGGAATCCTTAAAGGATAGTGGAGTATCTTGAAAGCTATAGTTATCGGGTCTAAACCATTTGTTTCAGGCTTCAGGCTTTCAGGCGTTGGAGGAATAGAAGTAGACTCCCCTGATGAATTGTTGAAGGAGGTTGAGAGGAATATTGGTAGAGAAGAGATTGGATTAATAATATTGGATGAAGATCTTTCTAAGTATGTTAGAGATAAGATAAACAAGATTAGGACGGAACACGCAATCCCCCTAATCTACGAGCTATCAGGCATACGTCTTGAAAGAGAGAAGATAGATTACAGAGCTGCTCTCCGCAAGATTCTAGGAGTCTAGTCTTCCAGAATCTTTCTAAGTATTGAATGAATATAAATTGTAGTCCTGAAATATAGAATCGAGGAGTGTTGTGTATTGTCGTTAACGGGTCTAGCCAAGGTGGTAAATGAAGTTGCTGAGAAGATTATAGATAATCTTGAATCATCCTTCCAGGAATTATCCACAGAGATTAAGAAGATTATTGAGAGAGAACGTGAAGAGACTTCGAGAATAGTTGATGAAATCGTCGAGCAAGCAGATAGGCGGAGCGAGATGATAAGATCTAGAACTCTCAGCTTAACCCAGGTAAGAATTAGGGGGAGGAAGCTTGAAGAACTTGAGAAATGTGTTGAAGAAGTTATCAGTAGGGTGTTAGAAACAGTAAAGGAGAAATCAAGTAGAAATGAGTTAGATGCGTATCTAGAGAAGATGCTGGAAGAAGCAGTAGATATAATAGGAGTTGGAAAAGTAAAAGCTTACACTAACCCATCACTCTTAGAGAGTTTAAAGAAAGCGTCAGTGAAGATATCTAAGAAGAAAAATATTGAGATAACAGTTCTAGACGAGCCGGTTGATACAGTTTTCGGAGTAGTAGTGAGGAGCCATGATGACTCAGTCAGCTATGATAACAGGATTGAGACAAAGCTTGAAAGATTAAAACCATACATAAGAAGGAATGTGGCCTCACTACTCTCCTGAGAGAAGCTGGGAAATTCTTATTTTCTATCTCTGAAATATTTTAGACAGGATGAATGATGTAGGGGTAAAACGTAGGAGTAGTATCCTGGTTGAAGGTGTAGAACGTGCTCCTCATCGCGCTCTTTTAAGAGCTCTTGGATTAACTGATGAAGAATTCTCTAAGCCTTTAATCGGCATAGCTAATTCATGGAATGAAGTTGTTCCAGGTCATATCCACTTGAACAAGGTCTCCGAGAAAGTTAAAGATGGTGTAAAAGCCGAGGGGGGCACACCACTCGAATTCAACACGATCGCTGTATGCGATGGTTTAGCAATGGGCCATGAAGGTATGCGTTTCAGCCTTGTCAGCAGGGAAGTAATAGCCGACAGTGTCGAGATAATGATAGAGGCTCATAGATTCGATGGCTTCATCGCTTTGTCAAGCTGTGATAAGATTGAGCCTGGTATGATGATGGCTATAGCTCGACTCAACATACCTTCAATATTCTTGAATGGCGGCCCAATGTGTGCTGGAAGACTTGGAGAAAGAAGACTGAGCACTGGAGACGTATTCGAAGCAGTTGGGAAATACTCTTCAGGAAAGATAACACTTGAAGAATTAAAGCTTATAGAGAAGTATGCTTGCCCTGGAGCAGGCTCATGTGCTGGATTATATACGGCAAACACTATGGCCTTGATCTTTGAAGCCCTCGGAATGATGATTCCAGGTGCTTCCACTATACCTGCAGTAGATTCTAGAAGGCTTGAAGCAGCATACAAGACAGGGTTAACATTAATGAATATGGTGGAGACAGGGCTTAAACCCTCAGACATACTCACTTTCGAAGCATTCGAGAACGCTATCACAGTAGATGCATCTATGGGTGGGTCAACAAACGCTATCCTACATTTACTAGCTATAGCTAGAGAAGCAAAAGTTAAACTAACAATAGAAGACTTTGATAGAATCTCTAGGAAGACACCGTACATCGTGGACTTGATACCTGGAGGAAGACATCCTGTAGAAGACCTTGACAGGATTGGAGGTCTACCGATAGTGATGAAGAAGCTTCTAGAAGCAGGGCTCATAAACGGTGAAGCGTTAACAGTAACTGGGAAAACAGTCAAAGAAAACATTGAAGCATTTGAGCCTCCAGTAAGAGAGGTTGGAGAAGTAGTTAGAGAGCCAAGCAGCCCAATATCCAAGTATGGGTCGATAGCGATCTTGAAGGGAAACCTAGCACCTGAAGGGGCAGTCGTGAAGATAAGTGGTGTAAGCATCTTGCATCATAGAGGTGAGGCCAAAGTCTATGATTCAGAAGAAGAAGCATTTAGAGCGGTTATAGATAAGCAGATAGAGCCTGGAGACGTAGTCGTAATAAGATATGAGGGGCCACGTGGAGGTCCAGGGATGAGAGAGATGCTTTCAGTCACAGCAGCTATAGTAGGTCAAGGTCTCGGAGACAGAGTAGCCCTCATTACTGATGGAAGATTTTCAGGAGCTACAAGAGGTTTAATGGTTGGACACGTATCCCCTGAAGCAGCAGTAGGAGGTCCAATAGCAGCCTTAAGAAACGGGGATATAATTAAGATAGATGTACCAAGTAGAAGAATCGATGTAGAGTTGAGTGAAGATGAATTAAGGAAGAGGCTTTCTGGATGGTCTCCACCTAAGCCTAGATATACTTCAGGGATACTTGCTAGATATGCTAAGTATGCTTTATCAGCGTCTCTTGGAGCAGGCTTAGAATAATTACTTCTCAAGAATCTTAGCTGAAGCTCTGCTAACTCTTTCAACGTATTCTCTGAAAGTGTATACTCGGAGGATCTCGTAGACTTCTGAAGTAAATCTAAGAAGTGGAGAATAGTATTCTTTTAATACTGTTCTTCCATCTTCTTCTATGTAGAATTCTATTCCTTCTTGGTCAATGTATGGTAAGGGTGGAATATAGGGTGTATCTATCCAAACGTATTCACGGGGGACTCCAGCTTCTTCCGCAATCATTTCTTCAATATTCTTTATTACTTCAGCTTTTCTAATTATGTCTGCATGTTTTTTCATCTGGGTTACTCTATACTCGTATGCAACTTTAGGGAGGACTCTCCTCTCAATGTTTCTTAAAACTTCTCTTGTTCCCTCTCTTTGACGCATGATACACCATACAGTGAAATCGTCATGGCTAAGATATTCTTCAACGGTCATACTTGAGAAATCTAATAGATCTTCAATCATCCTAACACCTCTAAGAAACATTGTCTGGGCAGCTCTAACGGTGTGATGGAAGTAGATGTTCATGAAGCTTTGATACCGTGCGATAGCTAATTCCTCGACGACGCCTAAAGCTCTAGTGCTTAATGCAAGCCTACCATTAACTAGTTTACTCGTATATATTATCCTAGCAACATCTATTACACCGTAGAAAGCCCCCGTAAAATACGAATCTCTAAGTAGGAAGTCTAGTTTATCAACATCTACAGGTCCACTAATGATGCTTCCAAGAGGATCTCTCTTCTCAAGTATTGATTTAACATCTTTAACATCTATATTGCATTCCTCGATAATGCTGGATAATTCATTATCTTCTTCCAGTATCTTCAAGGTCATGTCTTCATGAGTTAATCCTTTCTCTCTAAGCAGTGTTTCTAAGAGGTGTGAATAAGGTGTGTGTCCTATGTCGTGAACTAGCCCTGCGATAGTTAATACTTTAAGCTTATACATATCCAAGCCGAGTCTTTCACCGAACATTTTAGCTAAATGCATGCATCCAAGAGAGTGATCAAATCTAGAATGCCGTGCACCTGGATAAACTAAGTAAACAAAGGGTAACTGAGTAATCCTCCTAAGTCTCTGAAAAGCCGTTGAATCAACAATCCTTAACAAGTCTTCATCCAGAACGATATATCCGTGAACAGGATCTTTAACAAGCTTAAACCGATCCAACCTAGACCAATGAATATTTAGCTAATGTAGGATATAAAAGAATACTCTCTACAGAATTTCAATCGGAAGTATTGAAGGAAAAATAAGGGAAAGGTGAAGTACAGCATCTCGAAGAGTCTCTGAGTTAATGTTTTACTATCCATCAGAAGACTCATTTAATGAGAAGTAAAATTATATACCTCTTAGACATTTTTTATTACATGGTTAAAGGAGGTTATCTTGGAAAAATTCTCAGAGTTGACTTATCTCGTCAGAAGATATGGTATGAGCCTCTTCCAGATGATCCATTATTGAGAAAATATGTAGGTTGCTGGGGGCTCGGCCTAAAACTCCTCTACGATATGTGTCCTCCAGGAATACATCCACTAGAGCCTGAGAACCCACTAATATTCATGACAGGTCCACTTACAGGGATACCAGGCATCCCCGCAGCCAACAACACTACTTTAACTACTCTTAACGGGGATACCGGCTTCACAGCTGGTAGATCTCATACACATGGATGGTTTGGTCCAAACTTGAAGTTTGCGGGATATGATGGGTTAATAATTACGGGAGCTTCTGAAGAATGGGTGTATCTCTGGATTAAAGACGGTGAAGTAGAGATTAGAGATGCTAGGAAATTCCTGGGTAAAGATACTCATGACACAGAAGACTTAGTTAAACAGGATGTAGGTGAGCCGAAAGCAAGTGTAGCAGCTATTGGACCAGCTGGAGAAAACCTATGCCATGGTGCATTAATAGAGAATGACAAGAATCATTCATTCTCACATTCAGGCGTGGGCCGTGTCATGGGTAGTAAGAAGCTTAAAGCTATAGCTGTGTACGGAACAGGGAAAGTTCCAGTATATGATGAAGAAAAACTAAGAGAAGTTGCGAAAATGTGGCATGAGAATTTATTCAAGAGTGATGTTGCTAAAGGCTTAGCGAAGGGAGGAATACCTAGAGATGAATATAATTACGCTAAGTCTATGTCTATAACATCCGCTAAGAATTTCCTAGAAGTAAGCCCGCCACAGTGGGGAGTGGGGATGTCTAAGCATAAGATAACACCTAAACCATGCTTCGCCTGCCCAATAGCATGCAGCTATGATGTAGAGATAGTGGATGGACCCAAGAAAGGATATGTAGCAACACCTGCAGGTGGAGGAGAAAACCTTGAAGGAGCAGCATCAATAGTAGGAGTATATGATAGTAACTGGGTCTTCTACTTGATAGATTTATGTGATAGACTCGGCTTTGAATCAAGTACAATAGGATGTACTATAGCATTATGCATAGAATGTTTTGAGAAAGGCTTACTGAAGAAAGAAGACATAGACGGTATAGAGCTACGTTGGGGAGACCCTGAACTAATAGACAAACTCCTACATATGGCTGCGAAGAAAGAAGGAAAAATAGGGAAGCTACTCTCTCTAGGACCTAAAGGCGCAGCTGAATATATAGGTGGAGATGTATGGAAATATGCTGTACACATTAAGGGGACGGGGATGAATCTACATGATTGGAGAGCGGCCATGGGTATAATGCTTGGACAGATAGTTGGAGGAGGCTCTGGATGGCCTGCACCCGCAGCTGATGCATGGGCTACAGAACCAGACGTAGGATATCCAGAATATGAAGAC
Source organism: Nitrososphaerales archaeon (assembly GCA_023269855.1). Classification (GTDB taxonomy): domain Archaea; phylum Thermoproteota; class Nitrososphaeria_A; order Caldarchaeales; family Wolframiiraptoraceae; genus Geocrenenecus. The sequence goes on from JAGDWP010000009.1 coordinate 12,689, forward strand.
CCTGTTAATCCAAGGCTTAAACCATTAGCAGTAGCTAAGACATGGCCTAAAAAGTATTGGGACGACTGTAATGGTACATGCTGGTTTGCAACTTGGGGAGTCCCTGGAGCATTAAGATTTACCTCGGGAGCTGTGGCCGCAGCTACTGGATGGGACTTCACAGCTGAAGAAGCACTACAAGTAGGTGAAAGACTAGTACATCTTGAAAGAGTATTCAATATAAGACATGGGCTGACAGTAGAAGACGACCTATGTGTTTCACCTAGGATAGTTGAAGCTCCACCTAGCGGTAAGGCTGCAGGTAAAGCCATGGCCCCATACGTTGAATGGATGGTTAAAGAAACATATAGGCTTCTAGGATGGGATGAGAAGACAGGTAAACCATTAAAGAGTACGTTAAAGAAAGCTGGACTAGATGAATACATTAAAGACGTCTGGTAAGCTGAGACGAAAAATCTAACTTATACCTTTTTATTTCTTTTTCTCTTAATTTTATAGGAATTTTACTGGAGGATCTCTGTTATGAAGTTGCTGCTTGAAGGCGTTAGAGTGTTAGATTTTACAAGAGTTATGGCTGGTCCATTTGCAACAATGCTGCTTGGCGATCTAGGAGCAGACGTGATTAAGATCGAGCCTCCCGGTGGAGATGATACGAGAGGATGGGGGCCTCCTTGGATAGGCAGTGACTCAGCATACTTTATGAGCGCTAACAGAAATAAGAGAAGCATAATTATAGATTTAAAGAAGCCTGAGAGCAAGGAGATTATCAAGAAGCTTGTCGAGAAGTCGGACATAGTAGTAGAAAACTTTAGACCGGGAGTAGCTGAGCAGCTGGGCATAAGCTATAGCCAGCTCTCAAGAATAAACCCTAAAATAATATACTGTAGTATCTCAGGCTTCGGGCAGAGTGGTCCATACCGTGATAAGCCCGGATATGATTTAATTGCTCTAGCGATGAGTGGGCTTATGAGTATTACGGGTGAACCTGATAGACCTCCAGTTAAGTTCGGGGTTCCCATAGCAGACTTAACTACAGCAATATTTGCAGCTCTCTCAATAGTGTCAGCACTATATTGGAGGGAGAAGACTGGTAAAGGTCAATATATAGACATGGCCTTGCTGGATGTTCAAGTCCTACTGTTGAGTCATCAAGCATTCAATTATTTTGCTACAGGTGAAGAACCTCAAAGAATGGGGTCAGCGCATCCAAACATTGTCCCATATCAAGCGTTTGAGACAAGCGATGGATACATAGTAGTAACAGTTGGAAATGAGAAACTCTGGGAACAGTTCTGCAAGGTTATAGGTAGACCCGATTTACTTGTAGACTCTAAATTCAAAACAAACGCTGATAGAGTAATCAATAGGAGAATACTTATAGAAGAGTTAACCAAGATATTCAAGTCTAGAACTACAGATTATTGGATGGAAAAATTAGAGAATGCAGGGATACCTGCAGCACCAATCTTAACCATAGGACAAATATTATCCAGCGAGCATGTAAAGCATAGAGAACTAGTTCTTGAGATAGATCATTCTGAAGCTGGAAGAATAAAGATGCTTGGAACACCTTTCAAGCTATCTGAAACACCTGGTAAAGTCAGAACTCCACCACCGACCAAAGGTCAACACACATATGAGATTCTTAAAGAACTAGGATACAATGATGAAGAAATAACAGCTTTAAAAAACAAGCATGTAGTAGAATGATCCCGTCTCCCAATTAAATCTCCTCAGAAGCTATAGTTAGATTACCTTGTTCTTTAGATACTTTGCAACTTCTCTAACTATCTCCTGGAACACTTCTCCAATACTTCTAGAAGCATCAACTATCTTTAATCCATCTATTTCAGCTAATCTTAGATATTCTCGTCTGACTTTCTCTAAGAATGATTCTTCTTCAAATCTAGTCCGATTTCTCTTGACTCTGCTTAACCCGATCCTCGGCTCAAGGTCTAGGAGTATCGTTAAATCAGGTTTGAGGGCAAACTTATTTATCTCTTTGACCCATTCAGGATCACTTGTCGTAACAGTTTGATAAGCTAGAGAAGAATAAACGTATCTATCAGATATGACGACGTACTCTTTCTTGATGTATGGCTGGATAACTTTATTTAAGTGTTCAAGTCTGTCTGCAGCGAAAAGCAAGGCTTCAACTCTGGGATCTACGCTCTTTTTTCTAGCGAGACTTCTCAGTATTCTACCTATATCTCCATTAGTGGGTTCCTTAGTGTAGATAGATTTTACACCATGTTTATTCAACCATCTAACTAGTTTTTTTGAATGAGTTGTTTTCCCAGACCCGTCTATCCCCTCAATAGCTATGAAGAATCCTCCGCTTTCCATAATATCTCAGTGAGAAGTAGTCGTCCAACTATTTTAGCTTCTAGGTTCCATTAAATCCATTGATAAAGAGTTTGCTTAAACCAACCTGTTCTTTCATGCTTTTATCTTTCATCAATGCATCGAGAAACTCATCTAAATCTGAGTAAGCTACACATACATAAGTGTCTGCTCCACCATAATATACTAAGAGTTTTCGATCTTTTATTGTGGCCCCGCATGTATAGGTAACTCCAGGCTTAAACCCATTATACTCATAAGAATTTTCCGGCTCAATAACTGGAAAACTTGAAGCATACAGTACTTCTTCTGGATTCTCCAAGTCTAGAAGCATTACACCTATCTTGTACTTCCAGGGTTCCTTCTTACTTAATCCATGGTAGAATAGGAGCCAGCCCTCACTTGTCCTCAGTGGTGGTGCTCCTGGACTCTTAATCCTGCCCTCCCATCCGTTAGGATTAGAGTTAGGTATGTGGTTGCTTTCAACATATAGATTGTTCCTGAATTCGAGGTCGTCAAGGTAGGCAATCTGGATTTTCGGTGAGATACTATGGATAATAGCGTATCTCCCATCAATTTTTTCTGGAAACAATACGAAATTCTTATGAACCTCGTTTGGATTTGATATTATCTTCTCCTCTCTCCAATTCCATCTTCTATCCATGAAGTTATCTATAGATATTGATGTGAAGGCAACTCTTAATCCATCTGGTCCAAAAGCATTGTATGTTACGTAAATCTTGTTGTCTTCTTTCATCATTACTATTCTAGGGTCTTCGCATCCACCGTATCCTCCACCTGATGGGGATGGGTAATAAGAGAGAGCACTCATCTTACGTTGATATATTGGATACGGTGATCTTTCATCTATCATGAATCCATCACTTGAAACAGCGTAACCGAATCTTGATATACCGTCAACTCCAATAGCTCTATATATTATATGGATCTTTCCATCTATGTTCAAGACTCCAGGGTTAAATGTTTGATAAGCTTCCCATGCATATTCAGATCTAGGTTTGATTATCGGGTTTTCTGGAAACTTTCTTAAAAATAGTTTTCTAGAAGCTTCTTCATACCTACGATCTTTCTGGATAGTTTCACTCGATAAGTATTGTTCAACTAGTGATAATTTCGTCTCAATTTTTGTTTTAGTGGTTTTACGGGTTTTCCTCAGAGGATAACGGGTCCTAGACTTTCCTGGTTTACTTTTACTTTTAGACTTTTGCTTTTTCATTTTTCGTCTTTAGTCTCCTGTTCACTGTCTATAAATCGTTTCACATATACAAAAACTTTTTATATCAACTCATATAAAATATACACAATCAAGCCAACCCCCGCTATTTATATAATAAAAGATTGCTTTAGTCATGAAGAATTGTTCTTCCAATATTTCTTCTTGAAGTACATCCATAATAAGTTGAAGATTATATATTTATCTGATAATTTGATATGAAGAGGTTTAGCAGGAACCCGATACTCTACCCCATAAGAGAGCATTCATGGGAAGCTTATGCAGTCTTTAACCCTTCAGTAGTAAGGAGAGGAAAATACTATTATATGCTGTATCGTGCAGTTTCTTCTTCTGAACTATTGAAGAAGCAAGGGTCAAGCTATAGCTCAATAGGTATAGCTAAAAGTAGGGATGGGATCCACTTCTACGACCGTAGAAGATTCATAATCCCTGAGAAGGATTGGGAGCTATTCGGATGTGAAGATCCAAGAGTAACATATTTAGAGGGTAAATACTATATTTTCTATACAGCTATATCTACTCTACCGCCTACTGCAGAAGGTATCAGGGTCGGCTTAGCGATAAGCAGAGACCTAAAACAAGTTGAAGAAAAACATCTAGTAACTTCATTCAACGCTAAGGCCATGGCCCTCTTCCCAGAAAGAATCAATAATAAGATAACAGCAATACTAACAGTCCACACAGATAAGCCTCCAGCCTACATCGCTATAGTCACTTTAAGCGACAATCCTTCACAATGGATACATGAAATGGATGAATGGTATCGTGAATTCATGAACCATGTAATTAAGCCTGATCCTAGAAGGTCCCCACTAGACCATATTGAAGTTGGAGCACCACCGATAAAACTAGAAGAAGGATGGCTTCTCATATATTCCTACATACAGAATTACTTCTCACCAAGGATTGAGGATAGAGTCTTCGGGGTGGAAGCACTACTTCTAGACCTAGATGATCCAAGGAGAGTAATTAAGAAGACCAGCTATCCATTCATGGTTCCAGAAGAATTCTATGAAAAATATGGGAGCGTTCCTAACATTGTTTTTCCAACATCTATCATACGTCGGAAAAATATGGTAAGACTGTATTATGGTGCAGCAGATACAACATGCTGTTTATTAACATCTAAGATTAATGAGATTACTAAAATCATGGATGGTAAATCGGATGAGGTTTTTGAGAGGTTTGAAGGTAACCCGATTATAGAACCTAACCCTGAACATGATTGGGAAAGCCTCTGCACATTCAATCCAGCAGCAATAGAGCTTGAAGGAAAAATCTACATACTCTATAGAGCATTGTCAAGTGATAAGACATCAACTATAGGCTTAGCAGTAACAGAGGATGGACTCAATATTGTTGAGAGACTCGATAAACCAATATATGTTCCACGTGAAAAATTTGAGATGAAGCTAACACCTGGACACTCGGGATGCGAAGACCCTAGAATCATAAGGATCGATGATAGATTATACATGTTCTATACAGCTTACGATAATGTTCATCCACCCAAAGTTGCATTAACTTGGATAACCGTAGAAGATTTCTTGAATAGAAACTGGAGATGGGCTACTCCTAAAATCATATCTCCACCTAACACCGATGATAAGGATGCATGCGTGATACCTGAAAAGATTAATGGTAAATATTTTTTCATTCATAGAGCTGGAGGAACAAGCATAGGCTATGATTACATTGAATCTCTCGAGTCGATTAATACAAAAGAGATGCTAAGTCTGAATCTATTGAATCCGAGAGTAGGAATGTGGGATGGAAAGAAGGTTGGCTTAGCGGCCCCACCCATCCGAACCGATTTAGGATGGCTAGTCTTCTATCATGGTGTCTCACATGACGGCGTTTATAGAGTCGGAGCATTCCTACTAGACTTAGAGAATCCTGAAAAAATCGTTGGTAGAACGCTTTACCCTCTTCTAGAGCCTCTGGAATACTATGAGAGAGAAGGCTACGTGAAGAATGTTGTATTCCCATGCGGAGCAGTAGTAAGAAATGGTATAGTCTACCTCTATTATGGTGGAGCAGATACTTACGTATGTGTAGCGAGAGCGCCACTAAAAGAAATCTTAGAAGAACTAAATAGGGTTGCAGAGATCTCAGAGTCGTGAACCTTATCACTCGTCCTCTCCATATATATTATCTCTCCAGTCTTAGCATCTATTGCGAAGTGTATCTTGAGATATCTCCTCCTAGAATACTTCTTCTCAAGCCATGAACCATACCTTCTCACTCTTACCCCCGGTAGAGTCCAAGACTATTACGATTGGCTCGGGAGACCTCTTCAGACGCTTATACTTCCCTATATCATCTCCCAACCTAATAATCCTCCTCCTAATACATGAGTAGTCTATAGTGGGGAGGGTTGGGAACATCTTCTCGAGAGAGAACGTGAATCCTTCCAACTACCTAAAACCAATAGAGAATATATATCTTATAATGGCTAGGAATCTTATATAGCTTTCAGAAATCTTTTAAGGTCTACCCTTCTCACCATTATTCATCCTCCCCAGCTCAACATTATAACTCTCCACGAAACCTAGATCCATTATAAGCATACCATGCTTAATAAGCTTCTCATCAACCCTCCCCCAACAACCCATAGAAGCTAGATCATTATGCTAAGCAATAGGCTTTAAAGAAAAACATAGAGAAAACAACAAACCCAAAGAAATAAACCACAAGGCAAAAATAACTATAAGTTTAAACAGAAAGAGTGGTGGGGGATGGGGGGCTGGCCGATGAACTATAGTAGCTGTGAAGCTGGAGGAGTAATTTCTTTTAACTTATATTAAAGGGGAATTATTTCAAACCTGCCAGTCTCACAGCTTTTACTGTTCATCGGCCAGCAGGTGTATCGCCAGCTTCTATTACTGTGAAGTAGGCTTTTCTGAAGGTCTTTAGTATTCTTGATTGTAGTTTGTATACTGCTTTCCTTGGTGGTAGCTCTTCTACAATCTTTGAGAATTCTTCTGGAACCATCCATCTATCTTTCCACCTCTTTATATTAATGTATATGTTGGTGGCTAGTCTTGAGAGATGCTCTCTAAGACAATGATTATATCTCCCATTATTTTTATTCGGTGTTAACCCTACAATCTTCTTTAGAGTCTTTGATGGATAATGTAATGGTAACTCCATAGTTAATATTGCAACCTCTACACTATCCTGAAGTCCAAGCAGTCTACAAACCTCCATATACAATCTATAACCACTCACTCTATCAATAATCTCTCTATGAGATTCAGAATTGAAAGCAGATTTGTTAGGAGATGGGGGTCTAATCTCAGACTTTCAATTCTCTCTACGAGATTCTGGAAGTGTTTCTAAGATGGTTTGTGATGAGAGACCTTAGCTTTCAATTCTCTCTATGATATTCAAGGCAGCAGTCCAATCCCCAGTCATCGACAAACTTTACTTTCTTTCAATTCTCTCTCTATGAGATTCCATACTGTTTTTCCGGTCTCTAGGCCCTTACTAGGCATTCATTATTCTAATTATTCGAATAGTCCCTAACCCGGGAATTCATATTTTATGTTGGTATTCGAGTATATATGCTTTAAGTATTACGTTGTAAAAGTTAAACCCTAGTTCCCATCAAGTTTTAGCCTTTGACTAGTCGATTTAGATTTTGATTTTTGTGTGTTTTGAGTATGTTTTGGTGGAGGTTCTTGGACTTAACCTTAACCCTGTATAGGTTGCATCTCGACCAG
>JAGDWP010000049.1 GCA_023269855.1 Nitrososphaerales archaeon
ATTAGTCTTACGGCTCTCTTTATCTCATTAATGTATTCAGCACAATTGGATAGAAGGACTGTTATGTTGCTGGGCTTACTATATCTTGGAGGGGTTTTCTCATCGTATCTAGCAGTCGGTTTAGGATTATTGGTGTTGTCACTAACTTTGCCGACGATACCTCATCTTATTACTAGAATAGGCGTTAGCATTATGATCTTGATCGGAATAGTAAATATGTTATCTTATTTAGGGCTAAGGCTTATACCGACTGGAGTATCTTCCATTCTAAGTGGGAAAGCTCTAAACTTTATGAAGAAAATAAGTTATGGATCATCACTCATCGCTGGCATATTTGTCGGTGTACATAACTTTCCATGTGCTTGTACAGGTGGAATATATCCAACCTTCGTAGCTTTAATATCGAATTCGTCGCTTAAGCTTCCATACCTGATACTCTATAATATATTCTACATAATACCAATGATAACAATATTATACATTGCTTCGAGTAAATCCGTAATACTGCATGTGAGAAAGTGGTATCAGCAAAATAGAGAGAAAGCCAAACTATTTCTCGGCTTAGGTATGATTCTTACAGGACTATTCCTATTGGGATTAATATATCTAGGTCTAACCTAGATATATTAATATAATAAATTACAATCTGCTACATTTCAATTCATAAAATACATGTTGCCTAAATATGTTAGGATATCATATTGTATTTGAGGTTGAGGGCTAGCATGAGCATAAGAAGAGCGAAGGGGGTCTTCCGTATCCTAAATATTGATTGTTCCACATGTGCTAAAGCAATCTCAAAGACATTGTACAAGATTGATGGAGTAATAGAAGTAAGCCTCAACTATATCACTGACAAAGTTTATGTAGAGTACGATCCAGAGAAAACATCGATAGATAGAATAAAGAATGCTATAAGAAAAATCGGGTTTAAGCTTATTGATAACGGAGGGCAATAAATGGCTAAAGACATCGTATGTGGAATGTATGTTGATGAAGATAAGACTCCATTCAAGGCTGAGAGAAGAGGCGTAACATACTACTTCTGTAGTGAAGCCTGTCTAAAAACATTCCTGGCACCGGAAATAGAATTAAGAAACCTGAAAATATTAACAGTCTTTGCACTAGTATTAGGTGGATTAACCGCATTCTTTGAATATGTTTACCCCGTAGACTTACTCGCCCCAAACCACGTATTATTGTTCTTACTTGCTACTCCAGTCCAATTCATTGCAGGATGGAGATTCTATAAAGGCACATGGGATGCGATTAAAGCTAGACAAGCAAATATGGATACTTTAATCGCTATAGGAACTACTGCTGCATGGTTCTACAGTACACTATATACTTTCCAAGATCTAGGACTTTTTCCCCAACTTATCCCAGCAACATTGACTGAAGGCCCACATGTCTACTTCACAGAGTCGGGACTAATAATAGGATTCATATTATTGGGGAAAACAATGGAGCATATTGTAAAGGGGAGAGCATCAGAAGCTGTAAGGAAGCTTCTCGACTTACAGCCTAGAATAGCGACGGTTGTTAGAGATAATCGTGAACTGCAGATACCTGTTGAGGAAGTCCAAGTAGGGGATGTAATAATTGTCCGACCTGGTGAAAGAATCCCAGTAGATGGAGTAGTTGTAGAAGGATACTCTTCAGTAGATGAGTCGATGATTACTGGAGAGAGCATACCCAGCGAGAAGAAGAAAGACGATGTAGTTATCGGTGGAACAATAAACAAGACTGGATTGTTAAAGATGAAGGCTACTAGAGTGGGCTCTGATACGATGCTTTCTCAGATAGTGAGGATGATTGAGGAAGCTGTCTTATCTAAGACGCCGATTCAACGTATCGCAGACAAGGTATCTGCATACTTTATCCCCGTAGTCGTAGCTATCGCTATCACATCATTCATATTCTGGTATTTCATCATCGGGCTACCGTTCGGTTTAGCATTCACCATGCTTATAGCAGTCTTAATAATCGCATGCCCATGCGCTCTTGGAATAGCTACGCCTGCGGCCCTTATGATAGCTGCGGGTAAAGGAGCTCAATATGGAATCTTATTCAAGAGTGGAGAATACCTTGAGAAAGCGCAGAAGATCGATGTCGTCATCTTCGATAAGACGGGTACACTTACAAAAGGCGAGTCCACTTTAACCGATATTAAATCATTTAATGGTTTCTCAGAACGAGTTGTCTTAAAATATGCAGCAGTTGTTGAGAAAAGATCAGAGCATCCGTTAGCTGAAGCTGTAGTGAAGGAGGCATTGAATAGAGGCATCGACCTTAATCTTGAGCCAGAGAGCTTCAACATTATACCCGGTCAAGGAGTGTACGCATTAGTCGATAAGCATGAAGTCTTGCTAGGTAACAGGAAACTCATGCAGGACCATGGAGTTAATATAGACAATTCAGTAGAAGAAGAGATTAAACATCTTGAAGAAGATGGGAAAACAGTAATGCTTCTCGCTCTAGATAGAAGGTTGATTGGAGCAATAGCTTTATCAGACACTCTCAAAGAAGGAGCAATGGAAGCAATCCAGAAATTGAAGAAGATGAATATTAAGGTTGCAATGCTCACAGGAGATAATAAGAGGACAGCAAATGCTATTGCTAAGAAACTGGGGATAGACATGGTGTTCGCTGAGGTTCTTCCCAGTGAGAAAGCGAGCATTGTGAAGAAGCTTAAAGATGAAGGCAAGGTTGTAGCAATGGTTGGAGACGGTGTCAATGATGCACCAGCTCTCGCTCAAGCAGATATTGGAATAGCTATAGGGAGTGGGACAGACATAGCTAAAGAAGCAGGTGGAATAATCCTCGTAAAAAATGATCCAAGAGATGTAGTATCAGTAATACAGCTTAGCAGGAAAACAGTTAGAAAAATAAAGCAAAACCTATTCTGGGCATTCATATACAACGTAGCATTGATCCCTGTTGCTGCAGGAGCCCTATACCCTCTAGGGGTAACACTTAACCCAATATACGCTGCGATAGCAATGGCCTCAAGCTCAATAACAGTAACAATAAACTCAATGCTGCTAACACTATTCAGACTAGAGAAATAACCTACACACATCAACAAAACCTCAAACAAATCTAAAAACTAGGATACTATATCCATACTTAACTAAAAGTTTATGTTGATCTTAACAGACACATCTAGCGTAGAATACTAAATAGGTTGGAAGGTGTCTGCGGCGGTTCCCTAGCCCGGTAGGGGGGTGGCCTGCTAAGCCACTGGCCCATTGGGCCCCGCGGGTTCAAA
>JAGDWP010000065.1 GCA_023269855.1 Nitrososphaerales archaeon
GGAGATGGATGGCTGAGACAGCAATATCAAGATTCAAAACATTCTTCGGAGAACATCTCCTCTCTAGGAAGCATAGATGAATAGATGTAGAACTAATAACTAAAGCATAAATATACAACATACTCTTAAACATGGTAACACCATAGAAAAACAAGACCCCAACATGAGACAAGAATATCAAGCCCTAAGAATTAGGCCACAAGGCAGCATAAACATAAAATCTAAAACAATATTATCCAAAGGAAATTTCTCAATTACATTGAAGACCTAATCCTAAGACCCGAAAGTTAACCTATGTTATTAACTGTGAAGTTTTTAAAGATTCAGCTAATCCTACACAGATCTATTTCTCTAAAGCATTGAGAATCTGTCTCGAAATATCATAGGGAACTTTATCCCTATTGTCTTCATTCAAAATTATTAATCTATTACTTGCAGCTTCCTTAACTTCAGAAACTACTGGGTGGGATGCTCTATAATGGACTGTTAAGACGGCGGGGATATCGCTTGATAAAACTTTTCTAATAGCGTTAATGAAGCTGCTACTATAAAGTTCCATTGGTCCAACTTCATCAACGATTACTACTTCCGCAGAATCTAATCCACTGAGGATCCCAGCTACCCCAATCTTATCTAGAGTTTTAAGGTCTACACAGTATCTACCAACTCTATAAGGGCTTCTAAAATCTACATGAGCCATGACTCCACTCTCATTAGAAGCAATCCTTACCACTCTAAAGCCTACCCGTCTACCTGAAACACGTATCTCCTCAGTATACATTCCATCAATCTTTACATTTGATCCTTCAAGAATATTCTTAACTTTAAGAATTGCTGTAGTCTTACCGCATCCAGGCGGTCCGGTTAAAGCGTATAACATCCTCAACCTCTTTCACTCTCATATTCTTCAAGTTTTGTTTGTGCAACTCTATTTATTGTCTTCCAACTCCATCTTACGTATTCTCTAACTTCATTATCAGATCCCAATACTTCTCTAATAAACTTCCTAGTTTCAGGATCATGGGGGTACCCTGAACCGAAGTCTCCGAATCTTTCCCTGAGCTTCTCTATCTCTCTATCTCTAGTAACTTTCGCTACTATAGAGGCTGCAGAAGTCACGGGATATTTTTTATCTGCTTTATGTTCTAGAACAAGAATGCATTGATGCTTCAGCATTTCAGAAATTGTTAATTCGAATTTTTTAACATCTCTAGTTGGTAGATCGATGTAGACTACGTCTGGCTTTAGATCGTTTATAATTTTTGCGAATACTTTAGCTTCAAGATAGTTTATCCCTTTCATTTTATTCTTCCTTGTTTTCGAGTCTACTTCCCTAGCTGTCAAGACGACTACTTCATACGATTTTACAGTTTTCATAATATCGTCGTAAATTCTTTCCCGCTCTTCTGGTTTGAGTTCTTTAGAATCCCTCACCTTTAACCTTACAAGATCATCTATCTTCTCTTCCTCTATTAGGACTCCTGCTATAACCATCGGTCCTATTACAGATCCTCTACCTGCTTCATCGATTCCGCAAACAAGTCTAGCCATTCTACTTCAACATTAATTCTTCAAATTTTTTAAGTTCTTCTACGCTTCTCTTTATGTCGGAGAAGAGTTTTTTAGCTTCGTTAATATCTTGAACTGTTATCTCGTCTCTTCCATTTCCCTTAGCTATCTCCATGCTAGGTCTGAGAAGTTGGACAGCGTATCTAAGCGTGGATTCAACACCGATGTCTGTCAAAGCTTCTAATGCTTCGGAGGATATCTTTACTTTTTCTTCAGCTGCTCTTATCTCTAGGATCTTCTTAATCTCGTCTCTTGTATATGGTCTAGTACTGATGATTAATAGTCTGTCGAGGAGGTCTAACGGTATACCGTGTGGAGACTCTATATCTGTACCTCTAACTCTCGTTATTCCCCTGTTGCTTGCGAATATGAGTATTGGGGCAAGCTCACTCTCCATTGCTGCGTTCAGGAAGGAGAAGGCTTCTATGTCTAGTAGATGAACCTCATCTATAAAGAGTACTCCAGGGATTATCTCCGCTGTCCCCTCTTCAAGTCTCTTCTTAATCATTTCATCAACTTCCCTTCTTATCTCAGAGTCTATTTCTTTAGATGTTGAGCCACCGAATAGTAGACTGAATAATCCTCCGCCTCGATGCTGTGCAGATATCTGGTCTAGATCATGTAGTGTTAAGACGTATATGAATTCCTTATTCTTTTCTACGGGTCCAGTGGGTCTAGGTATAGGCTTCTCATCCCACGTAGCTATCTCATATTTCTCTGCTGCTTCCTCAGATCTACCAAGCTTTGTTACTTTCCCCGTCTCTGCATCTATCATTATTATGTCGCCGATCGTTACTCCCTGCTGGATAAGGTGGATAGCGATGCTCTGCCCTGCTCTAAAAACTCTCTTATCATCTTTAGTTGCTAAGCCTATAACGACATGGTCTGGGACTTCTTGATAGGGGTTGTAGGGATGCTTACGAGTCTTTATATCTAGCTGGATTACCTCGCCCTCGTATACGTGTCTCTGCTCTCTCAATCTAACACCAATAGCTTTCCTCATTGCTTGAGTGAGAACCTCAGTTTTCTTCAGTTCTGAAGAGTATATTTCAGACCCGCTTAAAGCAACGAATGGAACGTCTTTACCGAGTTCTTTAGCGATTCCATACGCTATAGCCGTCTTACCTGTTCCAGGTGGACCAGCGAATAGTACGGCTCTACCAGCCATTTTTCCTTCCTTGATCATTTTAACAACTATTCCAGCGGCCTCCCGTGCTTCAATCTGCCCAACGAGCCCGTCAGCTATGGGTTTCGCTCTTAAACCATCTAATCCAAGACCTTTAATATGACTATGTGCACCTACTCTAGTAATCCTCCTACTAGTATAATCAGTAATGTCTGTTAAAGCCATATCATCACCTGTTTTCTAATATGTAAAAGTAGAATAAATCTCTCACGCTTTAAAAGATTATCTTTTATTTTAAGATAAAGCAGTCTCCCTCAACGATAAATGAGAAAGCGTTAATAATTTATGCGACGCATCTATAGGTATGTGTATAGAGAGGTAGCTAACTTCTTGGATGTTGATGATAGTGTTATTCTAGCAATCCTAATATTGGAGACACCATTATACTTGAACATCCATAAGTTGAAGGCTCTCTACGGATATACACCAAACAAGAATAACGGTAGATACAA
>JAGDWP010000084.1 GCA_023269855.1 Nitrososphaerales archaeon
TTGTTTCATCTTTTACCCAGACGAATTCACCTGTTTCATCATCGTATGCAACGAGATCTGTAAAAGCACCTCCAATATCTATACCTACACGATACACCATATTGAAATCATTTAGTAGTAATTACTCACAATTTATTAAGGATTATTACATTTCGAGGCTGCTAAATTTTTACCAATATTGAAGAAAGTATGAAAGATTGTATATTCAAAAATAAATACTAGATTATGATGTAATGGAACCGCCGATTATTTCCATATTAAACTTTATATAGGTTATAGGTATATTTCATAGAGAAAATTATGAGAAGGGGAAAAACTAGTTTAAGGCTTAGATCTTTTTCGGCTACCACAAAAGGTATCAGCAAAGCTGCTATCGCCGTCGTGGTAATAATCATAATAATCGCTATAGCAGGTGCAGCCTACTTCTTAACACTACCTCCAGCCCCAACACCTACAATAACTCCGACAACACCTACACCCACGCCAACTACTCCAACTCTCGTTACGACTCCAACACCTACGCCAACAACGCCTGCAACTGTAGTAACTACTCCAACGCCTAGCCCCACTATTACACCTGTCGCAGAATCTATCATAGTAGTTTCATTTGCTAACTTACCATATCTAGATCCTCATGTAGCACATGATGAATCAGGTAGAGCCTATATACATAATGTCTATGACACCTTACTTAGAATGGAATATAGGGAAGAGGGGACTATAAGGGTTATACCTTGGTTAGCTACTAAATGGGAGGTTTCAGAAGATGGACTTACATGGACATTTTACTTAAGAAAAGGTGTAAAATTCCATCATACAGGAAGAGAACTTACAGCAGAAGATGTCGTATTCTCCATTACGAGAATGGTTACTATGCCTGAAGGTATGGGCTACCTATTGGTGCCGTGGATAGATCTCGAGAAAACAAAAGCCGTAGACAGGTATAGGGTAATAGTAGGTCTCAAGAAGCCTTGCGGCGTCTTCCAGTACCTTGCTAGCTATATCTATGTTGTTGATAGTGAAGAAGTGAAGAAAAACATTAGAAGTCCTGGACCGTATGGTGAGTGGCAGGACTTTGGAAAAGGATGGCTGATGGAAGGTCATAGAGACGTAGGATCAGGACCGTATATGCTCGTTGAATATGTCCCAGGGTCTCATGTAATGTTAGTTAAGAATAAAGATTGGTGGGGGGAATTTGCACCTCGTGCTCCAGATAAAGTTAAAGTTGTAGCCATAACAGATCCCGTTCCTACACAAACATTAATGTCAAAACGGGAGTTAGACATATCGACAGTATGGCTGCCTCCAGAGACATATCAAGTCTTAGATGAGATAGAAGGTGTAGATATAGCCAAGCTACATTATTACGGTATGTACTTCCTAATGATGAATAGTAGAAAACCTCCATTAGATGATGTTCATGTTAGAAAAGCATTGTTCTATCTGTTTGACTATAAGACATTCTTAGAGATTATGCCCCAACATAGAGAAGCAAGGAGTATAGTGCCATCCAATATGATTGGAGCTATCCCATTCCCTGAACCAGTAGAATATAACATCGAGAAAGCTCGTGAAGAGTTGCAGAAATCTAAGTACTGGGGCGAACTAGACAAGTACGAAATAACATTTACGTGGAGGGCTGAAGTACCAGGAGAAGATAGAGTAGGCTTATTACTCGCAGCAGCTGCAGAACAAGTAGGATTAAAAATCAGGGTCGTAAAGTTACCATGGCTAAAAGTTGTGGAAGCAATGACGAAACCCGATACTCCGAACCATATTGAACCTATGTGGATAACGGCGGACTATCCGGAGGCAATATCAATGATATATCTAAGATGGCATTCAAGCTCCCATGGTACAGTAAACCAGAATGAGTGGTTTGAGCTACCAGAACTTGATGCAAAGATTGAAGAAGTACTCAGTATCTTAGATGAAAAAGAAAGGTTAAGTAAGACGGCAGATTTGCAAAGATACATATTTAGTTTATACCCCTCGATCTTTGCTGGAGACTATACCGGCTTCAAGGCTTATCAATCCCATTACATAGAATGGCCGTCTGCAGAGAAAGGATTCGTTGGAGTCTTCGGCTGGGACGTAGAGTACTGGAAAATGAACGTCTATCCTGAAAAGAAAGCGGAACTTGTTAAGTAAAATCCACCGCAAAATCCTCTATTACTTCCTTCTTCTTTTTTCTGAAAATGAGGAAAAAATATAAGAATTAAGATACATAAAAATAAAAAAGTATGCACAGAAAAATGGGAAGTGATATACGAATGAAAAATCGATTAAACATTTTGTATGTTTTGGAGAGAATTTTTAATCATATGCTATTCAAGAGAACAGTTCTTTCATTGTTATCATTATTTGGTCTTTCTCTAATTATTTTCACCTTAGCAAGAATAATGCCAGGGGACCCGGCTAGGATGGCTCTAGGACCTAGAGCACCTGAAGAACTCGTTCAGAAGTATAGAGAAATGCTTCATCTTGACAAACCTATCTATCTCCAGTATTACTACTGGTTGACAGACTTTTTCCAAGGAAAATTAGGAATTTCATTAACATCGTTTAGAGAGGTCTCAGTGGATATCATAGAATTTCTTCCTGCAACCTTAGAACTTATGTTATATGTTGCTATTATTCAAATAACCGGCACGTTAATTCTAGGCACATTAAGTGGTAGTAAACCAGGCTCAATATTGGATGGAGCACTTCGAGTCTTTTCCTACGTTGGGATATGTGTACCACCTTTCGTGTGGGGATTAATCCTACAGTTTATCTTTAGTTATATACTAGGATTTTTTCCAGCTACTGAGAGATTGAGCCCAAGTGTTCAAGTTCCAAGGATTACGGGTTTTGTTACAATTGACGCAATGATTACTGGGAATCTTAGAGGGTTTGTAGATGGTTTATGGCATTTGATTTTACCATCGTTGGCACTAGCACTTGGTGCAATGGCACAGGAAGCACGGATTCTTAGGTCTGCTATGGTTGAGAATATAAATAAAGATTATATTCTGACATTACTCTCACATGGAATTCCCAATTATAGGATTTATTTCAGATATGCTCTAAAACCTTCTTTAGTATCAACAATACCTGTTGTTGGTCTAGATATTGCATCATTGATTGCAAATGCATTCATGGTTGAGGTTATATTTAATTGGCCTGGCCTCTCAAAGTTCGGTATAACGGCAATGTTAAGAAAGGATCTGAATGGGATCGTAGGAGTTGTATTAGTTGCTGGGCTAGTATACACAATTACAAACGTGATAGTTGACATAATCTTAACATTACTCGACCCAAGACTAAGGTATGGAGGAGAGAGATAATGTCTCATACTCAAAGAAAACTTAGTTTCATACTTGAGAAAGAAAAAGAAATGAAGATAGAAAGACTTAGAAGAGCATGGTTTAGATTTAAGAAGAGTAAGTTAGCTCTTACAGGCTTTCTTCTTTTCTCTACCCTATTAGTGATGGCAATATTTGCTGAATTTGTTACTCCATACCCGAAGCATGCTGAAACGTACGTAGATTTCAAGGCTAGATTTCGACCTCCAGATTTGAATCATCTTTTCGGGACAGATCATTTAGGAAGAGATATTTTCACGAGAGTTGTCTTTGGATTTAGACTTGCTTTCCTAATGATAGGAATAGTAATAAGCATAGTATTACCCGTAGGCACAGTCCTAGGATTATTGGCTGGATACTATAAGGGAAAATGGCTAGACTATTCAATTATGAGGGCTGCTGATATGTTTGTATCTATCCCGCCTCTCGTACTCGCTCTATCTATTTGTGCAATATTGGAGCCTAACATTGTTAATGCGATGATAGCTGTAACACTGATGTGGTGGCCCTGGTATACTAGGATGGTCTATTCGATGACCAGCGCTCTCCGAGACGAGCCTTATGTCTGGGCTGCTAGAGCCCTCGGAGTACGAGATATAAATATAATGTTTAGAGAGATCCTACCTAATATTCTCGGACCTATTTTAACGAAGGCTACACTAGACGCAGCATGGGTTATTCTTATTGGTGCAACCATTAGCTTCTTGGGCTTGGGCGCACAGCCTCCAACACCAGATTTAGGCACAATGATTTCAGAATACATGGTCTATTTCCCACAATATTGGTGGATGATCATCGGACCCACATTAGGAATAGCTATACTTATAATGTCCTTCAATTTACTCGGTGATGGACTTAGAGACGTGTTTGCAGGTGAGTGATCTAGTGTTCGATGCAAACCGTCTCCTCACTGTTAAAAATTTATACGTTAAGTACAAGAGTTATTGGTACATCTATCATGTATTAAATGATATATCAATAAATGTAGGGCTAGGTGAAAAAATTGGGATTATAGGAGAGTCGGGAGCAGGTAAAACCACGTTGCTGAAATCTATACTACAAGTGCTGCCAATCAATGGGAAAATCACTAGCGGAGAAATATTCTACAGAGATGTTAACCTTTTGAAGTGTAGTAAGCAAATTTTGCTAGAAATAAGAAGGAAAAGAGTTGGGATGATATTCCAAGATCCTCTTGCAGCCTTGAATCCTGTCTTTACAATCAAAGACCATTTGTTAGAGGTACTGAGATATGCAAATGAGACGGCTAATATAGATAAGTCTGACTTAATAAATATAGCTTTAGATTTACTTCGCGATACGTTAATACCAGATCCTGAAAGAATTCTTAATTCGTATCCTTTCCAATTAAGTGGTGGAATGCGGCAAAGGATTGTCATAGCCATGGCATTGGCCTCTGCTAGAGAGCTTTTACTAGCAGATGAACCTACAACCAATCTTGATGTAACTATACAGGCTCAAATATTAAAATTAATAGGAGAACTTGTTGAAAAGAGAGGTCTAAGCATGATATTGATTTCTCATGCATTAGGATTAATCCGAAAGATGACTGAAAGGGTCTACGTAATGTATGGTGGGAATATTATAGAGGAGGCCCCTACTTTTAAACTATTTAATGAGCCGCTCCACCCCTATACGCAATTGCTTTTTAAGACAGCTCCAAAAATCCTAGAACCTCTCTCGTCGGTAGAATTAAGAGGTAACCCCCTCGACTATAGAAACCTACCAAACGGTTGTGTATTCCATCCAAGATGCCCATATGGTGATAGTGAAGTATGTAGAAAAGTTAAACCACACCAAGTAAAGGTAGAAAAAGATAGAACCGTCTATTGTCATATTTATGGGAGCTGAGATTTAATGAAAGAACCGTATGAGATGAAGAGATGTGACAAGACAATTCTTAAAGTAGAGCATCTTAAAAAATATTTTAATACACAAAAAGGCACGGTAAGAGCTGTCGATGACATAAGCTTCAATGTCTTCAAAGGAGAAACTCTGGCAATTGTAGGTGAATCTGGATCTGGGAAGACAACGACAGCAAATGTAATCTTAGGGAGATATACAGCTACGGAGGGTTCAGTATTTTATAAAAGCATTGAGATAGGGAGCATCTCATTAACTATGAGACCTATTTGGTTAAGAAGGGAGATTCAAGTAGTATTTCAGGATCCAGCAACTTCACTCAATCCGAAGAAGACGGTTAAGGATATAATTGAAACTGCAATAAAAATACATTATCCTCAGCTTAATAAATACGAGAGAATTGAAAAGATGCTTGAGTTATTAGGCTATGTAGGACTGACAGAAGATCATCTATTTAAATTACCAGGAGAGCTTGGCGGTGGAGAAAGACAGCTTGTAGCGCTTGCACGTGCTCTTGCTACAAACCCAACACTTCTAATTCTTGATGAACCGACTTCAAGTCTTGATGTGTCAGCACAATCAAGGATACTAGTAACTTTGCTTAATATCCAAAAAAATAAAGATTTAACCTATATTTTAATAACTCATGATTTAGCAGTAGTTAAAAATATATCTCATAGAATTAATGTGATGTATTTAGGCAAGATCGTTGAGACAGCAACTACTTATGAGATTTTTACTAAAGCTCTCCATCCTTACACGCAGATGCTACTTTCTTCTATTCCTACAATCTCTGAAGAAGAAAGTAAGATCTTACCCAAACGAGTAGAACCGAGGGGGGAAGTCCCTAGCGCGATCAACCCACCTTCAGGGTGTAGATTTAGCAGTAGGTGCCCATTCGCCATAGATATCTGTACTAAAAGAGAGCCGCTACTCGAAGAAGTTATAACCGATCACTTCGTTGCATGCCACTTAGTTAACAAGAATGTATAGTATCTTTACTTCATCGAGACCACAAGATTAAATTCATCCTCATTACATTATTCTCTTTTTCTGATATGGCGTAACATATGCTTTTTTGCTTTGCCTCAGCTTGAGTCTAGCTAATATCTCAGCAGTCTTTAAAGCAGCTAATCCAGGATCCACTATAGGAACCCCTAACTGTTTCTCAAGTGTTTCTGCTAAGTTTAGTAAACCTCCGCAACCTAGAACCAATACTTCTGCTCCATCATTTTCAATAGCTTTTCTTCCCTCCTCACACAAGGCATCAACAATTCTATTGAACTCCTTCTTAATATCAAGCACTTTTATGTCAGTTAATCTAATCGATGCCAACTTGTTTGATAGTCCGTAAACGGCTACATTATCAAAGAGTAAACCATATCCAACTTCGCCTCCTACACCTATAATTGAAAACTTTCTCCCTAACATTGATGCTATATGAATACTTGGCTCACATAACCCAACGACTGGAATATTCACAGCCTCTTTAGCTGCTCTTAAAGCGGGGTCGCCGAAGCAGTAGATTATAATTGCATCATATCCCTCTTTTTCAGCTTTCTCCACTTCCATCAACGTCGGTAGCCCAGCCCAAACATCATCATAAATCTGTTCAATCGATTCTGGACCTAATGAGATATTAATTATATCGATTTTTGTATCATGTTCTTTGTATTTTTCATAAGCATCTCTTATCATGTCATTCCATATATTTGTAGAAACTGGGACAATAACTTTTATTCCTACCATATGAGTGGGTATTGTCAAGTTTTATTTAAGTTTTTATTGGTGAAAGACCTTTGGCCTTGTTTCTATTTCTATTTGGGGTTATGTATGTTTTTTGATGTAGTGTTGTATGCTTTCACTAAGCTATTCAAGTTTCACAGGAATTTTCCTTCTGAGAAGATCTGTTCAGTCACATTATTTATTGCTGGATTGAATTTAAGGGATCTATCTGAAAGACTCTGTTTTACATATGCTTCTAGAGAGCCTGTAATGTTATGGGTTCATAAGTTCTCCAAGTTGTTTAAGCTTTCTAGAAAGGTTAGGAGACTTATAACTGTAGATAGGACTGTCTTGAAGGATAATAGTCGGTTCCGTGTATTTGGGCAACTATAAATGTCGGTAACAACGAGATATTAGCTACGTACTCTTCAATTGGTCCTCAATAGAATTAAGTTTTTAGAAATGTTCTTGAATCCTGTTAAGGAAAACTAGTAGTTGTAGTAGATAGAGGACCATGATTAAGTAAGCATTAGATAGATTGGGGATAGAAAATTACTATGAAACATTCGGAGATAGGAATAGGATAGAGAGGTTCTTCAGAGAGTTGAAGAATTGGATGAAGATGTTCTACAACGATGTGAACATACAGACTTTAAAATGCGTAGAAGAGATAGTTGCTATTATTATTAGAGAATATGGATATAGAGTTTGGAGTATGAGAGTAGGTTATGGTAACACTATAGAAGAACAAGACCCAAGCATGAGACAAGAGTATCAAGCTCTAAGAATTAAGCCACAAGGCAATTATAGATAAAAACATAAAATATAGAGTTTCTAGATATCTACACTCTCGTCGACCATAGCAATCCTAGCACTACCTGTATAGAATACTCCTAATTGTCGTCTAAATTTATCAACGCATCTCAGAAACTCTTCATATATATAGATGGTTCATTGGAAGAAATAAGAACGGTAAGATGCGTTACTAGGAGGGCACCCGTTCAACAAGCCTATATGTAGTTAGCATAAATGCTGAACATTCTACTAAGCCGTAAAACATGTCTTAGGCACATGCTTTATGATTAACCAATCCTACCCATTGTTTTTTCTGTAAAGTATTTAGTTATGCTATCGATCATGATTTTCAATGCATAGTGACTTAGGTATTCTAGCAAGGTTAATACATCCCTCCTTTGACACTATAACGTTATCTTCAATTCTTACACCGAAATAGTTTGGAAGATAGATTCCAGGTTCAACTGTGAAGACCATCCCACTTTTCAGGAGCTCGGTATTTCCAGTTTTGATGAAGGGTGGCTCATGAACTTCTAAACCTAGACCGTGTCCAGTTCTATGTATAAAGTATTCTCCGTAACCTTGAGTCTCGATCGTTCTTCGCGCAGCTATATCGACATCTTCTGCTTTAACATCTTCTCTAATAATGTCTAACGCGTTCTGCTGAGCTCCCAAAACTATATTGAATATTTCTAGCTGTTTGCTTGATGGAGTACCACATACAACGGTTCTAGTTAGGTCTGAATAGTATCCTTGATATCTAACACCGATATCCAGAACGACTATATCACCCTCCTCGATTACTCTGTTTGTGGGTTCTTGATGGGGTAATGCAGAATTACTCCCACTCTGTACTAATGCGAAGGGTACTTCTTCTGCTCCAAGCTCAATAGCATAATTCTTTATATGTATCATCAATTCTTTCTCCGAGATCCCTGCTTTTACATTCTTAATCGCATCCAACAAGACCTTATTATTTATCTCAGCAGCCTCCTTAAGGATATCGATTTCCTCTGATTCCTTGATTTTCCTCATAGAATATATTAAATCATCAATTAGAGAGTATTCTATATTTGTAAGCTTACTCATGAATGGATAGACATACTTGAATTGTATTGTTTCTTCAACGCCGATCTTCATCTTTCTACTTCTAGAAAAAATATTCTCAAGTATGTTGATTGGGGACTCTGTATCACTGTAGCTTACCAATTCGAAATCCCTTAATCTACATTTCTCCTCTACTCTCTTCTCCTCTAACTTAGGCACTATAAGCAGTACTCTATCCTCATCTTTACGTATTACTAGAGTGATCAATCTTTCTAGGGAGATCGCACTGTACCCTGAGAAATAGAGCATATTAGGCTCCGAAGTAATCATTATGATATCTATAGCTTTCTCCTCCATTAATCTCCTAATCTTTCTAACTCTATCTTCATACATTCTAACCGCCTACCTTGGAGGGGAGAGTATCCATAAAATTCTAGCTGGCTTATTACTGAGATTCAAGGTATAGTGAGGGGTTCCTTTCTTATTGTACATTATCATTCCTTCCTCTAGTTTAATATATTCCTTATCCGTCCCAAAAGTTACTTCTCCAGACAATATGTATGCGAATTCATCGTTTTCGCTATGGATACTATAGCCTTCTCTCGGAAGCCTCACACCTGGAGAAATTTCAAGAATACCGATCTCTAATCTATCAGTCTTCAAGATCGATATAGCATTGTCCTTAGCATTACCCCACAGTTTCGCATCTATCAATTGATAAATTATCTTAGCATTCATATATACATCAAGAAGTTAAACATGATTTAAACATTCTCCCCGTGATAAATCAGTAAAACTATTCATGATTGGGTGGCTAGTATGGGAAGCCTTATACATTTCTACATGCATTGTAAAGATATATGGAGAGTGGTTCGATGTGAGTAGGATACGAAGAGGCGGGTACTGGAACAAGATTGCTATAGTAGATCTTTCTAAAAAGCTGGTAAAGTATCTCGAGTTAGATGAGTCTCTAAGTAAAAAGTTTATTGGTGGAATCGGACTAGGAGCAAAACTCTTAGTAGATAATACTCCTTCCAGAATCGACCCACTATCTCCGGAAAATTTAATCATTTATGCTATTGGACCTATTGAGGGGCTAGCTCTACCTAGTGCAGCTAGAATGGCCGCTGTCTTTAAGTCTCCACTGACAGGGTTCTTCGGTGAATCATTGTGTGGAGGATATATTGGTACGGAGCTTGCCAGAGCAGGTCTCGATGCAATAGTAGTATCAGGTCTGTCGGCAGACCCTGTCTATCTGTTAATACAAGACGGGACTGTAGAGATTAAGAGTGCTTCACATCTATGGGGGCTTGACACATATGCAACTGAGAAAGAATTGTGGAATGAGCTCGGAGAAGTAATGACAGCATGTATAGGACCTGCTGGAGAAAACTTAGTAAGATTTGCATGTATAGTTCACGGTCTTTACATGCATGAGAGAAAGAAGCTTAGAGGAGGATTCTTCGGTAGAACGGGTGGAGGAGCAGTAATGGGAAGCAAGAAGCTGAAAGCAATCGCTATACGTGGAGAATACAAGATTGAGCCTGCCGATAATGAAAGATTCAATAAATTCAGGGAGAACGTAGTAAAGTTGGCAAGAGAGAGACTTCAAACATTAACAAAATATGGTACTTCAGCAATCATGTCTTTGACAAACTCTACAGGCTCTCTACCCACAAGATACTATGAAGGTGGAAGCTTTGAAGGCTATGAAAAGATTGGTCCAGAAACTTTTAACAAGTTATATGTAAAAAAGAGGGTTACATGTTTCGCATGCCCAGTAGCCTGCGGTCGACACTCTGAAACCTCTGAAGGATTGCAAACCGAGGGGCCCGAATATGAAACATTGTTCGCTCTAGGCTCGCTCCCATACATAGATGATTTGCAGACAATAGTGAAAGCAAACGATTTAGCAAACAGGCTTGGAATAGATACTATAAGCACTGGGAACGTTATAGCTTTCGCAATGTACTTGGTTGAGAAAAAAGTAATCAATGAGGAATGGCCTTCTTTTGGAGATGGTAAAACGTTACTCAAGACAATTGAGATGATAGCTTATAGGAGAGGCCTAGGAGACATATTAGCGGAAGGTGTCAGAAAAGCTTCCGAGAAACTGGATGCATCAAAGTATGCTATACATGTTAAGGGATTAGAGTTTCCAGGTTATGAGCCCAGAGCTTTAAAAGGTGTAGCGCTAGCTTACGCAGTCTCTGCAAGAGGAGCATGTCATCTAAGACATGTCGCTTATAGACCAAACCTTGTAGGAGCACACCCATTTAATCCAGAGATTAAGATAGACCGATTTTCTTATGAGGGGCATGTAGAGTACGTTGTTGAATTAGAGGATTTCCACGCAGTAGTGGATAGTATGATCTTATGTAAATTCTACTGTCTTCCCGTCATAGGACCACTACTTTGGAAAGAATTATCAGAACTATACTCCATCGCGACTGGTAAAAATGTTAACCCTTATGATTTGAAGAAGAGGGGGGAAACGATAAACAATCTAATCAGGATATATAATGTTAGGGAGGGGCTTACCAGAGATGATGATGTTCTTCCAGCTAGAATATTTTCTGAGCCCCTAGAATTTGGAGCATCAAAAGGTGAGAAAATAGAATTTGAAAAATTCATGAAAATGCTGGAAAATTACTATCGTTTAAGAGGTTGGAGTGATTATGGGGTACCATTACATAGAAAACTAGAGGAACTAGATCTAAGGGAATACATACAAAACCTCTAGAGTCTAGATAACTCCATTAAAGCATTAGACACTACATTTGATGCAGTAACGATATCACTTATCTTTATTCTCTCACAATCAGTGTGAGCTAACCTAGAGTCTCCGGGACCGAAAGCTGCGATACTCTTCGATACGGCTACTAGAGTATTCATATCGCTTGTACCTGTCTTCTTAACAATCTTTGGCTTCAAATTCTGTCTTAACGCTCCTCTAACCAATGCTCTAACAACCTTTGTATTTACACTGACTTCAACGGGTTTCTCAACACTGAGAAACTCTAATCTAACTCCGACTTTCTGAGCAATATCCTTAATTTCTTCAAGGATGTTCTCTGGCGAATGCTTTGGAGGATATCTTATATTAGCGTATGCTTCTCCTTCTTTGGGTAAGCTGCTAGGCCAATCTCCAGCCCTCAATATTGTGAAAGCACATGATACTTTATCGAAGCTCTCTCCATTGAATCTGCTCCTAATGATGTTGATAAATTCTATTAGCTTGTCTAGAGCAGAAGTACCCATATATGGAGCTGAACTATGTCCGCCTATTGTATTAGCTAATATTCTTATCAGTATACTTCCTCTATAAGCGATTGCTATTCCAAGATTTGTAGGTTCACCAATTATTATGTGATCTGACCTGAATTCTTTCTCTACGAGATACTTAGCGCCTAACCCATCATCTTCTTCTCGAACTAGTCCTCCAACATAGACTTTACAATCACTCATTATTGATCTATGAAGTGCAGCTCCAATTATGAAAGCTGTTAGAGGACCTTTAGCATCTATAACTCCCCTCCCATAGACTGTATCTTGAACTAGTCTCGCATCTATCTTTCCTGGAACTGTGTCTAGATGACTTGCTAGGAGAATTGTCTTCCCACGAGATCCATATCTTAGAAAAACATTCCCAACCTCATCTGTATAAAATTCATCGTACCCCAATTCATCAGCCCATCCTCTAATTATAGGAGTTAACTTATACTCATATCCAGGAGGAGTATACTCACTTACAAGATCTAGAATCAGCTTCTTCACTAATTCTTCTACATTCACCTTTTGATCAACCCATCTACATAGATCGATATTATATTATAAGTCTATTCCAAGAAAGAGTGGGATAATCCATTATTTTTTAATATTCTTGATCGTCAATTCAATCATCTTTCTCGCGAGGTCTTTCCCCGTAACTCTTACAGTATTTCTGAATTCGGGTACTGCGTTTACTTCACTTACAAAGTATCTTCCATCTCTTGATTCAAGGATGTCAATTCCTAGAACACCGCCCCCCATGATGTATCCTGTTTTCTTCACAATCTCGATTAATTCATTGTTTAATTCTGCTTCTACAGCAACTCCTCCAAGTGCTGTATTTGTTTTCCAGCTATTGCTTACTCTATATATTGCTGCTGGAACTTCACCCCAGAAGTAGAATGCTCTGATATCTCTGCTTGGTTTATCTATGTATTCCTGTACATAGTGAACCTTAAGGTATGGGCTCTGCATATACTCTCTAAATTCTATTATCTCAAGTAAGCTATCTCTATCTAATGCTCTGCTCACCATTCTTCCCCAGCTACCATAGATTGGTTTAACGACTAAGGGGTATCCTAACTTCTCAGCAATGTCTAAACAGCCATCCCTACTAAAAGATACGCCAGTCCTAGGAACTGGGATATTATTTTTAGCAAGCTTAAGCGTTGTATATAGTTTGTCTTCGCAATCTCTAATTACGTTAAAATTGTTTACTACCTGTATCCCCTGTTCTTCAAAGATAGCTGTAGATGATAATGCACGATAAAAACTTACACATCTTTGGATTATAAAATCTAGTCCACTATATCCATTAGGTTCAGTTAACCAGAAAACCTTCTTACTTACTTGTAGTGGAACTACATCGTGCCCTAACTTCTTTATCGCATCAATTATTGCTCTCTCTTCCCACCTAACGAAATCGTAAGCTACACCAATCTTCATCTATGTTAACAGTATATAAACTCCGAAACTAATAAATCTAATCAAGATAATATACGAAAAATAATATACTAATAGCTAACTTCGTAAATATATTACGTAAAGAGAAAGCATGTTTTCTGTTTTCGTATATTATGGATTGTGAGAACAAGTAGTTTCATATCGTGGTAAGGGTATTGTGTGTTTATTTATTGACCCCAGTCTTCAGAGATTTCTTCTGCTTCTTTAAGTCTATAGTTCCCGTTCTCATCAATCTCAAGTTCAAGCTGGGCACCGCATTCATCATGCTCGAAGAGTTCACCTGAAACAGCATCATCGGGGATCTCCATGAATCCACCACATATGGGGCACTCCAATTTCCTCATCCCAACCACCTCTAATTCAGATTATCAATATTAAGTATGGAATTATATTACTGTATCTCTCTACGAGCTGACTCGATATTATCATCAATAAGAGAGAAACATTAGATACAACAATATCCCATGAAAATTATAAGAACAGCAAGTAGCGGCTCAAATGAGATTTTAGAATCTAAAATTTATGAATGTTTCTCTATGAATTCAGAATACATAATTAATCGAGGGTAGATCATGAATAAAATTTTATAGAGCACTATAGATCATTTTTGAACAGTAGAGAGTATGCTGAAGACGATGCTGGGTGAACGATTCTCCAACATATGGTATGTTGGAGAAGTAAGCGAGGAAGGAGTAGATAAGATAGTTCAATATTTAACAGATTTCTCTAGCAAAGCAGTTAGTAGAGTAAGATTAAGATTTTACATTGATAAACCCGGAAATATATCTTACTTAGATAAGGTTAGGAGAATCCTATTACATAATACTAGTTTGAGCATAGTAGTAGAAGAAAGACTTGTAGATGAGTTGCAAAAAGATTTAGCATCAATTGAAGATGAAGTCATATTAATACGTGATAGACAGTCTCCGTTAGAAATTCAAGTCACGGAGAGAGTTAGGGTTATCGAGGTGGGGTAAATGTGTCCGGAAAAGATTGACATAATTCTAACGACGGATAGAACGATGATGTCTAATCATCATGGCAAGGAATTCTTAGGATTCATGGCTACAGGTCCAGCTATAGGGATGCCTGAAGATTTATGGATGTGGATAGCTGCACCTAAAATGAAGACTGATGAGTTTGGGAGACCTTGGCAGGCACCGTATGCTTTGAGGAAACTAGAGGCACTGCTCATAGACCATGGATATAATGCAGCAGTAATAGACCCTGACCACGTAGATAAGTATTTACCCAATGCGAAAATACTCATGCTAAGTCATCATGATTATTTTGCGTTATGCCCGCCTAGCAGTGAGTGGTGGATTGTAACTAAGAAAGAGCCCGTAAACGCTAAAAGCTTTAAAAAATTTATGGAGAAGCCTTCTATCAGGGAAGCTAAGAAGAATGGGTTAAAAATAATTGTTGGAGGACCATCTGCTTGGCAATGGTTATACAAGATAGACCTATGGAGTAGATGGATGGTTGATACAGTTGTAGACGGTGAGGGGGAAAGAGTAACTATAGACCTCGTTAAAAGAGTCTTCAATGGTGAGCCTCTACCAAGATACGTTTTCGTCGGACCTAGAGATGTTCCAAGCATCGAGGAGATACCATTGATAAAGTATGCTAGTATTAATGGGCTTGTTGAGATTATGCGTGGATGCCCGAGAGGATGTAAATTCTGCTCAGTAACTCTTCGAAGCCTTAGGCATGTACCTCTAGAGATGATTGAGAAAGAGATTATGATTAATGTTCAGCAAGGAGTCAGGAATGGAATACTGCATTCTGAAGACGTATTATTGTATGGTGCACGAGGGATAAACATTAATCCAGACGCTTTAATAAAACTTCATCAAATGGCTAGGATCCATCTTAACGAGATTGCTTGGAGTCATGCAAGTCTAGCAGCTATAAAAAATGCTGAAGAAAAGTATAAGCTAATCTCAAGGATAATGGAGATCGTTAAAAGCAATGGTGTTCAAAACTATCTGGGTGTAGAAGTTGGATTGGAGACAGGGTCTCCAAGATTAGCTAAAAAGATTATGCCTGCGAAATCCCTCCCATATCCAGCTGAGTCTTGGCCAGAAGTTGTCGAAGATGCATTCATAATAATGCATGAAAACCACATTATACCTGCAGCAACAATAATCCTCGGTCTACCAGAAGAAACACCTGAAGACTTAGCCCAGACAGCTGAGTTAATAGATAGACTTAGACCTTATAGATCTCTTATCGTTCCAATGTTCTTTGTCCCGATGGGGGTACTAAAGAATAAGGATTGGTTCACGGATATCAAGATAACAGATGAGCATATTGAAGTTATGAGGAGATGCTTATGGCATTCTATACACTGGGCTGAGGATATAGTTAATAGATTCTACTTGAATAAACCTGGAATGGCTCCTCTAAAATTCATGTTGAAAACCTTCTTGAGATATGTTAGATGGAAAGGGAGGATAGTTGAAAGAAAACTTGGGTTAACACCCATTCAAACTTCTGCTGCACCTGTCGTAAGGCAACCGTAACAGAAAGAATAACATAACTAAGGTGAAATATCCTAGTAAATTAATCTCCAATACTGGTAGAATATAAGCAAAGATGGAAAATGAAGTATTACATTTTGCGTAAAGAAGGAATTTAGAATTATGATTAACACTCTATATTTGCATCTTGGTAGGGTAAACTTGAAGGTTTCACTATGTACTAACTCATAAAGTGATCCTAGTACCTGCAGTTTCTTCTAGAGCTTTCAATGGGTCTTCCACTAACCCTGAACATATTATTGATTCTTTAACGCCTGCCTCCACTACTTTAGCACACATTAATACTTTCCTATTCATTCCAAAGCCTATCCTAGAGTGTAACGCCTCTACATCGCTTACTTTAATTTCTTTTATTAATTTTCCATCCACTAGTATTCCTTCGACATCCGTAAGTATAAGCAGCTTTTCTGCACGCATGGATTCAGCAATCTTTCCTGCAGCTTGATCAGCATCCACATTTAATAGTTCTCCTTCTTCTCCGATGGCTATTGGCGCAATCACGGGAGTGTATCCATGATTAATTAATGTTGTAAGGAATCCTGTTTCGACTTCTTTAATCATGCCAGTGTAGCCTCCAGGTATAATCCTCTTCCTATTGTTTTCATCTAAGACTACTATCTTCTTTTTCCTTTCAGCTTTCATGAGTTCTCCATCTGCACCTGTTAATCCTACAGCTTTTATCTTCAAAGAATTCAGTTTAGCAACTATCTCTTTATTTATTTTTCCAGCCATAACCATTACGTAAACTTCTAGTTCTCTTTCATCAGTGTATCTGCTCCGTATACCTTGAGGGGAGACAACAAACTTGGGCTCTATACCTATTAAAGCTTCATACTTTGTAACAATATCCCCACCACCATGTACAAAGATTATTCTCAACCCTCTAGATACTCTTACAGCAACACTATTCAATATGTTATCCATATTCTGTTCAAGTGCTCTTCCGCCAGCTTTTACAACTATTAACGACATCGCTTTAGAATATTTTGATAATTCTAAAATATTAACTCTATTGCCTCAAGGATGAGTCTTCCTCCGTATTCATGGTACACTTTTACATATACTCTGTAGATAGATTAGGTAAGCCTGAAATAATAGTCGATACCCTAAGTGTTTCGATGGTTAAGGTTGGAATAGTGGGTGCAAGTGGATATGCTGGTGGAGAATTACTGAGAATACTTTCAATTCATCCAAGAGTTGAGGTAACCGTCGCCACTTCTAGAGAGTTTAAGGGAAAACCAGTATCATATGTCCACGTAAACTTGAGGAGATACTATCCTAACCTCAAGTTTACAGATGTATCAATAGATGAATTGACTTCAAGATGCGACTTAGTATTTATTAATACTCCTCCAAGTATCTCGCAGAAGATTACCCCTAAGCTTCTAGAGAGTGGGCTGAAAGTAGTAGATCTTAGTCCAGACTTCAGACTTAAAAATCCTGAAGATTATGAAAAATGGTATGGATTTCAACATGAAGCTTTAGATCTTCTCCAGAAGAGCGTGTATGGTTTACCTGAATTACATAGAGAAGAATTGAGGAGAGCGGAATTGATCGCATGTCCTGGTTGTAATGCTACTGCATCTATTCTTGCATTGACGCCGTTGGTTGAGTCGAAGATCGTTGACTTAGAGCACGTAGTTGTTGATGTTAAGGTTGGTAGTAGTGAAGCTGGACGTAAACCTAACCTAGGTTCACATCATCCTGAAAGGGCTAATGTTATGAGACCCTACAGTGTAGAAGGTCACAGGCATGTAGCTGAAATAATTCAAGAATTGAATCATTTATCCAGAGATAAGGTGGACGTAATATTTGTGCCTCATGCTGTGGGAGCTGTGAGAGGAGCTTTAGCATCATGCCATACATGGTTAACCAGTCAAGACGTTGACAATAATGCTCTTAGAAGAATATATGCGAGAAGGTATAGCGGTGAACCATTCATCAGAATAGTTGGAGAAGGATTGTTTAAGTATCCTGATCCAATAAACGTGGTAGGCTCAAATTACGCAGATGTAAAAGCTGTTTTATACGAGAAAAAAGCAGTGATATCATTCTGTGCAATTGATAACCTGGTTAAAGGTGCTGCAGGTCAAGCCGTCCAATGCATGAATATTATGCTGGGATTCGATGAGAAGATGGGGCTTGAATCTCCCCCTCTTAGACCAGTATAGAAATATCGAATTCAACATCTAATCAACTCTAAATAATGTTTGAAGTATTCTTTCTAATTCTTGACCCTCGTTTTAATGTACTTAGTTAATATTTCGGGTACGTTTATTTTTGTTGCACTCATAAATCCTTTGAATTCTGGAACACCGTTAACCTCGTTAACTAGATATCTTTCGTCTTCCTGGAATACATCTACTGCTAGAAATTCTCCACCAATTGTTTCAGCAACTTTAAGTGTAATTTCTTCAAGTTCACTATCTACTTTGTATGGTTCAACTTGAGCTCCTAGGGCTACATTGCTTCTCCATTCTCCATTTCTTGGTCTCCTTGCTACAGCTCCGATTACTTGGTTAGATAGAGTAAGTACTCTAATATCTTTTCTACTATCTTTAACGTATCTCTGCAATATGTGAGTTCTTGTATTCTGGCTCGGCATCATCTCCCTATGCTCTATTATACTCTTCAAGACGTAGAAGTCTTTCACTAATGTTACTAATCTTCCCCAGCTTCCTATTGGAGGCTTATCTACGAGGGGAAAACCGATTTCTTGTCCTGCTTTTAATACGGCCTCACCGCTAAAGGCTACGTATGTTTCTGGGAAAGGTATCTTAGCCATCTTAAGCTTAGAGATTGTTAGTACTTTGTCTCCTGAAACTAGTATCGAATATGAATTATTTACTGTCTCAATATTCATTGATTCTCTCATACATGCTGAGTAAACAGATCTATACATTGAGACGGGTCTAATAAGTGAGAGCTCAATATCTCCATCAACTTCCATCCAAGATAATGGATCAAGTCTTAAGTTGGTTAAGACCACATTTACACTATTATTTTTAAGACTCTCCACGATAAGCTTCTCCTCAAACCTTACATGGTCAACGATAACTTCCACTTTCACCATCTCAACTTAACACTAAAGAACTATAGAAGGATATATAAATACATTTCCAAAAATCTTTAGAAAAATATGGTCAAAATTTAAAAACTTTAAATTTTCGTCCCTAGCCTTAAAATCCTGAATAAATAGTAGGGTTACTGAACTCATAAATCTGGACCACATATAAAATGTTATAGATTTCTCCTAGATTCCTATTGACAGAGAAAAATAATGAAGTTTTCTATTCTCACCCTCTTCTCCATGATTTCTCTATCTCGATTGTTGCCTACTCAGCAGTTTCAAAATAGATAGGCTTAAATAGACATAAGTAGTAATTTTTACTGATGGAAAGGCTTTATACACTTAAAGAAGCTAAAAGGTTGCTGGG